>JAFGSU010000493.1 GCA_016934435.1 Candidatus Zhuqueibacterota bacterium
ACCGCTTTTCTCAAGGACGTAGAATTTGAAAACGGCGTCATCGAGGTCGATATGGCGGTCAGCGGCGCCCGCTCTTATCCCGGAATCGTCTTTCGCGCCGACCAGGACGGCAACTGGGAACGCGTCTATATCCGGCCGCACCGGTCGGGCTGCGTTCCTCCCTCTCTATATTCCGATGTATTGCAGTACGTACCTGCTTTTAATAGAGTGGACTCCTGGCAGCTTTACAACGGCGAAGGGTGCACCACCGGAGCCGTTATTCCTTTGAATCGCTGGTTCCACGTCAAGATCAAAGTATGCGGCGTACAGGCGCGCGTCTACATCGATGATGCGCCGGAGCCGGCGCTGAGAATTCATGATCTGAAACACGGCATCCGCAAAGGCAGTCTGGGCCTCATGGGCCCAATGGACGGCTCGGCCTATTTTTCAAATTTTTCCTGCCGACCGGACGACAGCCTGTCGTTCGATGAACCATCCATAACCGACATCCCACCCGGAATCATACGCCGGTGGCAGATATCGCAGCCCCTGGGAGCGCTAAAAATTGATCTGGAGAAATCTCCCGCTGAACAGAATATAGATTTGACCTGGACGTCCGTCACCGCGCAGGACGACGGCCTTGTGGACCTGTCCCGATATTACGCGCGCAGCGGCCAACCCGACGCGGTCTTTGCCAGGACAAACCTGCATGCAGACGGAGAAACCCGTTTCAAAATGAATTTCGGCTATAGCGATTATATCACTATCTTCCTCAATAATGAGCCGGTATTCAGCGGCAATAGCGCCTATCGTTCTCGCGATCCCTCGTTTTTGGGCATTGTCGGATTTTTCGATACCATTCAGTTGCCATTGAAAAAAGGCGACAACGAGGTGTTATTCCTCCTGGCCGAAGTAATGGGCGGATGGGGCTTTAAAGCACAGAACGGCGATGCCGTTTATGAAGCACCGGGCGCAGTTCGCTGCTGGGAAAGCGAAAAAGAACTCCTGTTTCCCGAATCTGCGGCCTATGATCCCGTCACCGATGCGATTTATGTCAGCAATTATGATCCCTACCGCCGCAGCACAAGTGAGGGATTGCAATGCATCAGCAAATTCTCCACCGATGGGAAGGTGGCTAATTTGAAATGGGTCGGCGGACTCAAAAATCCAACCGGCGTAACGGTATACCACGGCAAACTGTACGTTGCCGAAAGAAAATCGCTGGTGGAGATCGATATTGCCGGCGCCATTATATTGAAACGGTATGATGTACCCGCCGCCGGCATGCTCAATGACGTGGCTTCGGACGGCAAAGGCACCCTCTACATAACCGATTCGATGGCAAGTCTGATTTATAAATTCGCCGGTGGGATCATCGATACCTTTTACACCGGAGCGGAGGTGAACCGTCCGAATGGCATTTGCGTTGATCAGGATCGACTGATCTGGGGAAATATCGGCGACAATAGCGTTATGGCTATGAATCTGATCAACAAAGGGGTGGAACGCCTCACGGCGCTGAGCAGGGGCACCATCGACGGCGTGGTCGCAACCCCCAAGGGAGAATTGCTGATCTCACATAACGAGGGCCGGCTTTTTCGCCTGACGCTTCCAGGCCAGGTGAGCAAACTGCTGGACCTGTCCGTGGTCGGAACTAACATTGCCGATTTCTGTTATATTTCAGGAAAAGGTCTGTTAGTCATTCCCACATTCAGCAATAACCGCTTGATCGGATATAAACTGGAACGGAAGGACGGAAAATGAGTCGATCGACGCATTGTAATATTTTTTAAATAAGGAGCATACATGAAAACCATTGGTATGATCGGCGGCACAGGATGGATTTCAACCATTGAGTATTACAGAATCATCAACGAAGAAGTAAACCGACGTTTGGGCGGATTGAATGCTGCACAACTGGTTCTCTATTCAATCAACTTTGCCGAACTCCATGCATTTCAGCAGGAGAATGATATGCTGGGTATTTATTTCCTTCTGCGCAACGCCGCCCTGAGGTTACAACAGGCCGGAGCTGAGGCCCTTCTTCTCTGCACCAATACCCTGCATATGTTCGTCGGTGATCTACAAAAGGAAATCCCGTTGCCGTTTATCCACATCGGCACTGCCACGGGGAATGCGATTAAAAAACAGGGACTCGGCACCATCGGGCTGCTTGGGACCCAAACAACCATGGAACAGGATTTTTATAAAACCAAACTGGCGGAACTAAATATAAAGACCATTACACCGGAAAAGAAGGATCGCGAATTCATCCATAACACCATCTTTCAAGAACTGCTAAAAGCTGTTTTTCTACCTGAATCCAGGGAAGGGTTTCTCACCATCATCCGGAGCCTGCACCAGCAGGGTGCGGAAGGCGTCGTATTGGGTTGCACAGAGATTCCGCTGTTGATCAAACAAGAGGACATCGAGTTGCCGCTATTCAACACTTTGAATATCCACGCTCAGGCTGCAGTGGATTGGGTGCTTTCGGCTTCTTGATCCATGCCCTGGAGCCGGAATTCATGCTGTTGCGCGATAAACGGAAATGTTGATATGAAATAGATTGATACGGCGTATCGTGGCATAAGAATAACACCGACCTGGCCTTTACCATTTCGTCGCCGCGATCAGTGGGCGATGTGTACTTGCTAAAAATCTCCACCGGCGGCAGTTACAGTGGTCACATAATCATGGCCATTGCTACGCGCTACAGTGGATGAGCCTGCGCAGGCTTTTACATATTATGAACGTGCATAAAACGGGGCGTGGCCTCGGCCTCCATTATCGATGAATAGATAATAGATATGGTTTCTTTGAATGATGGAAAAAGCGGAATAGCCTGTTTAATTACACGTACATTCTCTCTATCATTTCCGCCGCGGTTTCGTCCAGTTGCGCCTCGCGGCGGATTTCATCGAATCGGCCTAAAAGATCGTCCGGCCTGAGGCGCATTTTCTCCGAGCCCTTGAAATCGTAGACGATGCGGCCGCG
This sequence comes from Candidatus Zhuqueibacterota bacterium, assembly GCA_016934435.1. GTDB lineage: Bacteria > Zhuqueibacterota > Zhuqueibacteria > Residuimicrobiales > Residuimicrobiaceae > JAFGSU01. The sequence goes on from JAFGSU010000493.1 coordinate 2,974, forward strand.
GTCCATCATGATCAGCCGGTCGCCCAAATTGGTCGCCTGTTGCATGGAGTGGGTGACCATGAGGGTGGTCAATTTTTGCTCGCGAATGATTTCTTTGGTCAAACTGATCACCAGATCGGCGCTCTTGGGATCGAGGGCGGCGGTGTGCTCATCCAGCAGCAGCAATTTCGGTTTCAGCCAGGTGGCCATCAACAGGGTCAGCGATTGCCGCTGACCACCCGACAAACTGCCCATGAGATTATCCAATCGCTCTTCCAAACCCAGATTCAATCGCTTTACCTGCGCCTCGATTTGTCGCATCAAATCGTTTTTCAACGCCCACCCCAGGCCGCGTCGCCGGCCACGGCGACAGGCCAGAGCGAAATTTTCCGCAATCGACATCTCCGGCGCAGTGCCACGAAACGGATCCTGGAACACGCGACCGATCAACCTGGCGCGATGATAATCCTCTTTTTGCGTGATATCCCTGCCATCCAGTACTATTTTGCCGCCATCGACAAAAAAGGTGCCGGCCACGGCATTGAGCAGGGTGGATTTACCCGAGCCATTGGACCCGATGACGACGACAAATTCGCCATCTTCGATGGTCAGATCGATCCCCCGCAACGCGCGCACCTCATTGGGTGTGCCCGGATTGAATGTTTTACGGATCCCTTGTACCTTAAGCATGAGCAACCGCTTCCTTGGCTTTGAATTTTTTGACAATCATCGGAAATATCAACGCAATGAACACAAATATGGCCGTGATCAGTTTCAAATCGTTGGGATTCAGACCCCAGCGCAGGGCAATAGCCACTAACAGGCGGAACAGCAGGGAGCCGATCACCGCGCCGGCAAAGCGCAGTCCCAACTGCTGCGAACCCACCAGCGCCTCGCCGATGATCACACTGGCGATACCCCAGACGAACATGCCGATACCCATTTGGATGTCGGTGAATCCCTGATATTGCGCCAGCAGCGCCCCCGACATGGCGATAAGGCCGTTGGAAAGCGCCAGTCCCAGTATGCGCGCGGTGTTGACGTTGACGCCCAGCGCCCGCACCATGTGTTCGTTATCACCGGTGGCGCGCATGGCGGTTCCCAAATGGGTGCGGAAAAAAAGGAACAGCAGGATGCCGATGACCAGCGTCAGTAAAAAAGCCTGAATTAAAATGGCAAGCTCGCGAACCGGCACTTCCCATCCCAGCCAGTGCAGCGTTGTGGTCTGGCGTAAAAATAGAGCCGCGACCGATTCGGCATAGGAATGAATGGTCGGAACCGTCAGCAGCGAAATATTGCTTTTTCCCATGACGCGCAAATTGATGGAATAAAGAGCCGTCATCACCAGGATGCCGGAGATCAGCCCCTGGATTTTAAAGCGGGTGTGCAGGATGCCAGTGGTCATGCCGGCTACCATACCGCAGAGAAAAGCGGCCAGGGTGGCTAAAAGCGGGTCGACGCGCATGATGAGCAAAATGCCGGCTATGGACGCGCCAAAGGTGAACGAGCCTTCGGCGGTGATATCGGGGAAGCGAAAAATACGAAATGATATGAGCACCCCGTAGGCCAGTATGGAAAGAATCAGGCCGATGGTTAAGGCGCCGAGTAAGAGTATCATAATGGCTCCTGAATCAATAAAGCTATCAAGGCACAATACAACGATGTCATCGCGAGTTGGGTATGGGAAAATTCCCATGATTCCCGAAAGGACACAAAAAAGGCTGTCATTGCGAGTGGGGGAACAGTAGTGCAATTTCCTATCAAAACTTCGTTGGAACAAAACAATCTCCACCATATCCTTAGAAGCGGAGAACACAGATACGAACAAGTCCGGTATCTGCCGTGGAGCGTG
>JAFGSU010000494.1 GCA_016934435.1 Candidatus Zhuqueibacterota bacterium
AAATGAGTATCGAATAAGAAAAGTCCCGTTAGGGACGGTATATTTATAGCAAATGAGTATCGAATAAGAAAAGTCCCGTTAGGGACGACATATAATCAGAGCCGTCGCTGCGGCAAATCTGCGCAAACCATTGACCCTATGCTGTGATAATTGCGACGACGCAGAGCGTCATGGGGTTGGTTACCACGGCGACCGTGGTAACCAGATAAATCTGTCCCCTTTTTTTTAAACAGGAGGAGAAGGGAAATTGCCATCGCGACTCCATCACTTCTCCGACTTTTTGTGACAGAGAGAACCGGAACCCATCATCATGAGGAGAGATGGATCATTTGTCTTTTGGCTTTGCAAATAAAGCTGTTGGTATAATGAAAAAGAACCTGGCAAAATAAAATTGAAAGGATCCCGATCATGAAATCCCGACACAACTGCTTCTATCTGGCGCTTTTTCTCATAACTGCGTCGGCAGGCCTGGTCTGGGCAATCCCGGGTGACCAGGCATTACTGCAGCAGGCCGAAGAAATTAGAATACAGATGGAAGCCGATCGTGCGGCTGCGCTGGCTCTGGCCAAACAGTACAACTGGCCGGTACGCACTACCTTCGAAAACGGCACCATCATCGAACTGCAAGGACTGATGAATGGCCGGCCCTTCTATTACATCACCCACAACCGCCAGGCCGCCACCACCCTGTCGACGGATAAAATATGGCCAAGCGGTCCCTTAGGATATACATTGACCGGCCAGACCCAGACGCTGGCCATGTGGGATGGTGGATCCGTACGCACAACCCACAGAGAATTCGGCGGCCGTGTGCAACAGATGGACACAGGCATGGAAATAACCGATCATGCCACCCATGTAGCCGGAACGCTCATCGCCGCCGGTATCATGCAAAACGCCCAGGGCATGGCCTATCAGGGCGCGCTGCGCAGCCATAATTGGACCAACGACCTGGCTGAGATGACGGCAGCGGCAGCCAACAATCTTCTATTGTCCAATCACTCGTACGGACCCATGGCCGGATGGATATATAATCATTTTGAAGACAACCGCTGGGCCTGGTTCGGCGATACCGCCGTCAGCGAAACGGAAGATTACCTCTTCGGCTACTACCTCGAACGCGCCCAACAGTGGGATGATTTGCTCCATCAAAATCCGGCGTATGTCATCGTCGTTTCGGCCGGCAATGATAGGTATGAATTCGGTCCCCCCAACCCTGCTGATGAACATTGGGTTTTGCAGGGTTCAGAGTGGAAATTATCGACAACCAAACGCGAACCCGATGGCGGCGACGAAGGGTACGACAGCATCAACGGCTTTGCCGTGGCCAAAAATCTCATCACCGTCGGCGCCGTGCAGGCATTGCCGTGGCCTTATACATCCCCCGCTGATGTACGCATGACCGGTTTCAGCTGTTTTGGTCCCACGGACGACGGCCGCATCAAACCGGACGTGGTGGCGGATGGCGTCTATATCTACTCGTCAATGGGCGCCAGCAACGACCATTATTATATGCTGAGCGGCACTTCGCAGGCGGTGCCCAGCGTCACCGGTTCTATCGCCCTTCTTAAAGAGCATTATCGCAACCTGCACGGTGATAAAACCATCCACGCCGCCACGCTTAAGGGACTCGTCATTCATACCGCTCGCGAATCCGGTTCCGCGCCGGGCCCGGATTATCAGTATGGCTGGGGCTTGATGAATACCGCCGATGCCGTCGCGCTCATCAGCGAGGATTTTGATGGCGGTGGAAATATCTACATCCATCAAAAGACTCTGGCGAATAGCCAGCAGATCGAGATGCAGGTGGAATCCGACGGCACACAACCATTGAAGGCCACGATATGCTGGACCGATCCGACCGGCCCTGAAATCCCGCCGGCGCTCAATCCCGCCACCCTGGTATTGGTGAATGATCTGGATCTGCGCCTTATCGGACCGCCCGGCAGCACAACCTATTACCCCTGGACCCTCGATCCGGCTGACCCCGCAAAAGCCGCCAATACCGGCGATAATTTTCGCGATAATGTAGAACAAATCTTTATCGAAGCGCCGCAAGCCGGCATTTATACCTTGCGCGTCACACATAAAAATACCCTGCAGGGCGGATCGCAAGACCTTTCCATCGTTTTGTCCGGCACGGTAAGCAAGAGCATCGCCCCGCCCGCACAAGTCATGCTCACAACTCCTGCGGAAAGAGCCACCATCAATGCCGACACGGTGCGGCTTGGGTGGCAAAACGCTGCCGGCGCTTCATCTTACCATTTGCAGGTCGCGTATGACGACGCCTTTTCTTCTCCCTATTTTGTGGAGAAAAATATTCGCGTCAACCACTATACTCTGCGCGATATTCCGGCCAATACTGTTTTATACTGGCGCGTCAACGCCCAGAATGCCGGTGGAACAGGCCTATCCTCCATCATGCGTAGTTTTTCCATCGGATCAGAAGGTGCCATTTTTGTTTGGAACCGGATCACACCACCTGAACTGAATTATCAGGTCAACGCTTTGATATTGACCACCAAAGGATACATTCTCGCCTATTTGATCCCTTCTCCTTCCCTGTCGAATTATATGGAGATTGTCGGAACCTATCGTTCAAAAGATGACGGCGCCACGTGGGAGAAAATAGATTTTGATTTTGAAAAGTTCAAGTTGGACCAAAACGGCTCCGTCTGGGGCGTCTGTGGTGATTTATATAATTTAGGAGAGGACGGGGATAGTCATCAGTTAGTCTTTTATCAGCCGGGTATTTCGATAAAAGATGCATGTATCGATTGGAACGCGATCTATCTCTTAGGTTACTACGGCGAATGCTACTTTTCCAGTGACCGCGGCCAAACCTGGCAGGAGATGGGGCAAATCCCGCTGCAAGCCGGTGTGCATACCCAATCCCTGAGCATGATCGACGGGGATCTCTATGCAGCCACCTGGGGTAACGGCGCATTTTGTTCTGCAGACAGCGGCAAAACATGGGAAAAGATCACAGTCGGAACAAATATCAACAATATCTACTGCATCAAAGCGGCGCTGGACGGCCGGCTGCTGATAGGAACGGTGAATGGATTTTATACTTCCCCACCGGATACGTTTAACTGGCAGCGGAAAATCGGTGCTAACATAGAAATATCTAAAAGCCCCAATATTATCGTCGGTGACCACGGTGATGTCTATGCGAACAGCTACGGATGTAAAGGTCCGGGAGATGGCGTATTCGTCTCGCTGAATCACGGCGAAACCTGGACTACCGTCACAAAAGGCTTACACATGAACAGTACGCATGCGATCTATAAAGTTCCCGGAGGTGATTTGTACGTCGGCACCGGTACCGGCGATGTCAATGACGGTGGTGCTGTCTATTTCGGATTGCAGGAAACCGCCGTTCAGGCAGCTGCACATAAATTGGGCGTCACCGTCCCCGGCCAGGTGACGCTGACCAGCCCAACGATGAATGCGGTCCATAATCTGTTGCAAATAACATTAAAATGGCAAACCGTGCAGCACGGCGCCATGTATCATGTACAGCTGGCCACCGACGCCGGATTCAGCCAACTCATTTACGATCAAAAGATTGCCTTCGACGAGGTGCAGGTTAAAAGCCTTTCCCAAAAGACGCTATATTACTGGCGCGTCCGCGCGCTCAATGCATTGGGCGATGGGCCGTGGTCGACAAGCAGAAAATTCAGCACATCGGAATCGGCTGATGTACAGGGCATCGAGCAAGAGCCGAAAACGTTTGCCCTTTATCAGAATTATCCCAATCCATTCAATCCGGGGACGACGATCAAATTTTCTCTGCCCAAACCGACGCCGGTCGCCCTGACCATCTATAATGTGTACGGACAACAAGTTCGGCAGTTATCGTGCCATGCAGTCAGACCAGCGGGAGAGCACGAGATTATCTGGGATGGCCGCGACGACGCCGGAAAAGCTCTGCCATCGGGCGTTTATATCGTAAAATTTACCGCCGGTACTTTTATGCGCACGTGCAAGATCATGATGGTAAAATAATAAACGACTCCTTTTTGAGTGGAGGATGGTTATGGGACTCATATTTAATCTATCAAAATCCGCCATCAGAATAATCTGCTCATCGGTGGTTTTAATGCTATCTCCCGCACTGGCTGAAATTAATGCCACGCCGTCGACCGTCGACCTCAGCGGGTATCTGTACAGTCGCTTCACCCCGGCGGTCATTCGCTCGGACAGCACCCATTCCATCATGCTGGAAGTGGCGACGACCGGCCTGGATATCCAGGAAGTTATGGTGGACTGGATGTATTTCAACAAAGTAGTCTGGCTGCAAATGTTCGACGACGGCAGCCACGGCGATCGTATCGCAGCCGACGGCATCTATACTCTGGACAATCTGGTGCGAAAGTGTGATTCCCATGCCGGCTACTTTGAAGGACATCACCGCTGGACGGGCGCACATGTAAAGATCAAAAAGATCGGGGGACAGGAGTATCAGCACGTCATTAGTTTCGGCATGGTCGACCGGCAGACTGTGTGGCCTGCAGAAGACCTGGGTGACGGCTGTTTTGCCACCACTTCGGCGTTTTTCATCGCAGATACCGAAGGAGAAATCATGCCGGGATACCCGCTGACGCCGATCTCCTGCGGCCAGACCGTATTCACCGGAGCGTATAAAAAATTATACGACCATTTCCCCGATGTTTTCGACTTTATCATTGTCATGCCGGCAAACACGCTATACCAGCCGGATACCTACTTGGAGCGCGTTCCCTATTGCGTGATGGCGAAAAATGACATCCAACATATCGGCGTGCCGATTTTCGATGAGACAGCTCAATATCGCTCTGCGGGTTATTTGCACGCCGTTATCTACCACAGTTTCGGCTACGGTGCGATTCTCGAACATGAAGTAGGACATATGTGGGGCATGCGCCTGGGAGTAGGTTTGGGATTGTTGCAATATGCCGGAGGACCTTTGGATAGATATGGACACTGGCGGGCGGAAGCGGACATAAACGGTCAGATGAGTTGTTTTGTTGACGGCAAGACCATCGTCGATAATGGAGACGGAACCTGGCGCCTGAATCCGCAAGATCCGATCTACATGCCTTATTCTCCATTGGAATTGTATATAATGGGACTGCTGCCTGCAAACGAGGTGCCGCCCGTTCATATCCTCTTCGATCCGGATTATTCCGACCCCAATCGGGTGACAGCCGATTCGGTTAAAACCTATACGATTGATGAAATTATGGCTGCCGAAGGCGGGAAACGAATTCCGTCTCTTGCCGATGCGCAAAAGGCTTTTAAAGCTGCTTTTATCATTATCTCCGACCGCGCTTTTTCGGATGCAGAATTCGCCTACTTTTCGCTGGTGGCAGAATTCTTTGCATCCGATTCGCCCGGGTATGGCTATTTAACACCATTCGAGACAGCGACCGGCAACCGGGCGACGCTCGACATCAGCCTGCCGGGCATGGAATATCTGACCGTTGAACACACTGCCGCTGATCATACTCCCCAAAATATGATCCTGCAGCAAAACTATCCAAATCCATTTAACAGTACAACGACCATCCGCTACACCCTGGGCGAAAAAAGTTTTGTCACTCTCAGTGTGTTCGATATCTCGGGAAGGCAGGTTGCTTTGATCCGCAGCGGCGAAACCGATGCCGGTGAACACAGCCTCCAATGGCATGCTGATAATTTGAGCAGCGGGATTTATCTCTATAAACTCAGCGCCGGCGGAGTATCCGTCAGCAAAAAACTCCTCCTAATAAAATAGACCTTTGCCCCGGCATTAAACTAAAAAGAGTCGGCGCCCAAGAGGAGCCGACTCTTTTAGTATAAATATCCATCCGATCGTGCTAGTCGGATTCTTTGTCAGATTTCGACTTTTTTTCCTTTTTAGATTTAGCCTGAATAATTCATAAAAAAAGCTGTTTCATCTAACAAGTTTTTGTTTTAAATTAGGTTATGCAAACCATAAAACACAAAC
>JAFGSU010000495.1 GCA_016934435.1 Candidatus Zhuqueibacterota bacterium
CAAGAATGTGATATGTTTTGCAATAACGGCGCGCCATCATCAGATCGGCTCGCTGATAACAATAGATGCTTTCAGCATGACAGGGGAGACAGTTAAGCCACGATACAGCATCCCTATTGTCATTCTGCAAGAATCCATTGTCGATAGGCCGCCCGGCGCGCCGTCGGCAAATTGGATCGCTGATAACAATAGATGCTTTAGGCATGACAGGGGAGGCGCTTTTTCGCGCAGCGCCACCCCTTCGTGTCATTCTGCAAGAATCCATTGTCGATAGCTCGCCCGGCGCGCCAGGGCAATCTATATCATCAATAGCAATAAATAGAAAAAATCATGAAAAGAGTAAATGCCCCCTCACTCCTCCATCCGCGAAATAATCGTTAAATTCTGCTTGTTGCAAATATCCTTCGCCTCCGGAGTATAGAGATAATCGATGCGCGTCTGGTAGAAATCCACAATGCGGCTGCGCACCATCTTCAGGGTGCTGTTGAGGAATCGGTTCTGTTCGGTGAATGGCTCGCCTAAAATCGCAATCGCCGCCGGCAACCATTTGCCGGGGAAAAGCCCCGCCCTGTCGCCGCCCTCGCGATACGAATTAACCTCCGCTTCCAGCCGGTTTAATGCTTGCCGTTGTGCCGTTTCAGTCTGCAGCGACAGGTTGTTCGATTTGGCCCAGCGCAGGATTGCTTCCTTGTTCGGCACCACCAGCGCCACGGTATAGGGCGACTGGTTGTTGTAAAGCATCATCTGTTCAATATATTCTGAATGGGCGGTAATCATCTCTTCGATGCCTTCGGGACTGTACTTTTCGCCGTCGTTGCTGATGAGAAGGCTTTTCTCGCGGCCGAGCACATAGAGAAAACCATCCTCATCCAGATAGCCGATATCGCCGGTGTAGAGCCAGCCGTCGCGCAAGGTATCCTGCGTCGCCTTTTCATTGCGCCAGTAGCCGATCATGACATTCTCGCCGCGCACCACGATCTCGCCCTTTTCGCCGACCGGCAATGATTCTCCTGTTTCATTACATATTTTCAGTTCGAGATTGGGCACGACCCTGCCCGATGAACCGAGCTTGTGACAGGCGGGGACATTGGCGGATATGATGGGCGCTGCTTCGGTGAGCCCGTATCCCTGCAACATGGGCATACCCAGGGCATAGAAAAAGCGCTGCAGCTCGATGTCCAGCAGGGCGCCGCCGCCGATGAAAAATTCCAGCCGGCCGCCAAATCCCTCGCGAATCTTATTAAAGATGATTTTGTCGTACAGCGCATAAAGCGGCTTTTGCAGTTTCTTCAGCCCCTTGCCGCGGCTCCAGCCGTCGCCGTTGTATTTATAGGCCGTCTTGAGCGCTTTTTGAAATAGCGCTTCCACTTTGGCGCCTTTCTGACGGATATTTTTCTCGATGTTTTTGCGAAAATTTTGCGCCAGCGCCGGCACGCTGAGCAGAAACACCGGCCGGATTTCTTTGATGTTGATAGGGATGTTCTTCAGCGTTTCCATCGGCGTCCGGCCCACCTGTACCGAAGCCATGGAAGCGCCGTTTTTCATCAGGGTATAAATGCCGGCAGTATGGGCGAATGAATGATCCCAGGGCAGAATGAGCAGCGAAACATACCATTCCGGGATCGGCATCATGGCCGAGGCCTGCTCCACATTCGCGGTATAATTGCGGTGCGTCAGGATGATGCCTTTGGGGTCGGCGGTCGTGCCGGAGGTATAGCAGATGTTGGCGGCATCGGTTTCTTCCACCGATTGCCAGGTTTCGGTGAAAAATCGCTGATTGCCCTTTAGATAATCCTTGCCTTTTTGCAAGAGATTTTGTAATGTAATTTCATCGGCATCGTATTCAGTGGATTCGTCAAAACAGATGATTTTTTCCAGCTCCGGCAGGTCTTTTTTAATCTCGCGCACTTTGTGGGCATGCCCGCTCGAAACGACGGCCATACGGCAGCCGGAATGCGACAGACGAAATTTCAAATCGGCGAGCTCGTCGACTTTGACCGAGATGGGCACATTAATAGCGCCGGTATAGAGAATGCCCAATTCGGCGATCACCCAGGCATTGCGGCCTTCGGAAATCAGGGCGAGACGGTCTCCTTTCTGCACGCCCATGCTCATGAGGCCGGCGGCAAACAGATAAACCTGATCGCGGATTTCACGATAGGTGGAGCCTGTGTAGGCGGTGTCTTTTTTTTCCCACATCAGGATATGATCGCCGTATTTTTCGGTGCTTTGTTCTAAAAGGTAGGGTATTGTTCTTTTCACGATGTTTTTTCTCCTGTAAGAATTATATAACAAGAATTTTATTTTGTTTGAAAGAAATCCAGCATCCAAAGGGGACGCTGATATAATTTAAGGTGCCGTTCGATCCACCGGATTAGCACCGTGCGCAGGTTTGATATTCATACTGTAAAGCTAAAAATCATAGCAAGAAATGCGCTAAAAGTCAAGTTATTTTTACAATTTTATCGAATTGAATATATCGGTCGTTCATTATAAATAGTGAAATGGGTAACAGGGAGCTTTCCAAGCCCGTACGAGAACCATATAGAAGCGATTATATTTAATCACCGATTCGGAGCCAACAGGTTAATACATTAACCTTGTGGGTGGCATGTTATCGGTTCAGTAAGTTAGCACGGAATTTAGGTTAACAATGTCCATCCCTCAGGATAAAATAGAACAGGTCCGGCTGGCCAGCGATATCGTCGATGTCGTCTCCGGCTATCTGACGCTGCAAAAACGCGGCAAGAATTTTTTCGGACTGTGTCCGTTTCATAATGAAAAGACGCCGTCGTTCAGCGTCAATCCCGAATTGCAAATATTTCACTGTTTCGGCTGCGGCGCCGGCGGCAACGTCTTTACTTTTGTCATGCGCATGGAACGGCTCACGTTTCCGGAAACGGTGCGGCTTTTGGCAAAATCGGCGGGCATCTTATTGCCCGAGGAGCATGAGGATGCCTCGAGTTTACAGGAAAAGGAAGCCCTTTATTTCGCCAACAAATTAGCTGATGAATTTTTCCAGAAGAATTTGCAGCAAGCCCTGGAGGCCGAGGCTGCGCGCCATTATTTGCAGCGCCGTAGCCTTACACCGCAAGCTTGCTCAACCTACGGCATCGGTTATAGCCTCAATAAATGGGACGGATTGCTCACCTATGCTGCGGAAAAATCGCTCAATACCGACATTCTTTTCAAAGCGGGACTGGTCTTAAAAAAGGAAAGCGGTGACTTTTATGACCGTTTTCGCGGACGTATTACCTTTGCTATCAAGAATCTCAGCAATCAGGTGATCGCCTTCGGCGCCAGGCGGATTGTGGAGGACAAATCGCCCAAATACATCAATTCACCGGAAACCGATGTCTATCAGAAACGGGACGTCCTCTACGGCCTGCAGCTGAGCCGGGAGGCGGTGCGGCAAAAGAGTCAGGTCGTCATCGTCGAAGGGTATACCGATTTTATCGCGCTGCATCAGGCGGGGATCACCCATGTAGTGGCGACCGCGGGCACATCCATGACCGATGAGCATGCCCGCTTATTGCGCCGCTATACATCCAATGCTATTATTCTCTACGACAGCGATTCAGCCGGCGCTGCGGCGTCATTGCGCGGCGCGGACATTCTATTGACCAACGGCTTCGACGTCCGCATCTGTCTGCTGCCGCCCGGTCAGGACCCGGATTCCTTCATACGCAAAAATGGACTGGCAGCGGTGCAAAAAAGCCTTGCAGCCGCCGAGCTGCTGCTGGATTATCGCATCCGTACGCTGGAAGAGAAAGGCCTGCTGCGAACGCCGAGCCAGAAAGCAGAATCAACCCGTGATTTGCTCGCTTCGGTGGCAAAAATCGCCGACCCTATCCAGAAAGCCTACGTCGTGCGCGACCTATCGGATAAATTAAAGATGGAAGAAGCGGTGCTGTGGACAGAAGTTCGCAAACTGGAACGACGCAGCCGTTTGCAGGTTAAACAAGAAGAGACTGACACCTCTGCCATCGGCGGTGATTTTTTTGCCAGCAAGCGGGGCGCGGCCGAATTGGGACTGCTGGAAGTGTCGTTATCGGCTCCTGAAATGGTTTCGACCATCATCAGCGCCCTTCGCCCAGATGAATTGCTTCATCCTGAATTGCGCGATATTTTTCAAAAAATAGAGCTGGATCACCTGGAGGGCATTTCGTTCGATCCGCAAAAATATATCGTCCTGGTTCAGGATCCTTTTATCGCCAAAAGACTATCACAAATGCTGCACCGAAAAAAGAAACTGATCACCAATCCGTCGCGTTTTTGTTTTGACTGTTTGAATGCCATCAACATTGCCAGATTGGACAAACGCATCGAGGATTTGCGCAAGCGTTTACAGAGCGATAAAGAACACGCCAGATCATTATTGATTGAATATCTGGATTTAGTGGCTGAACGGAAGAGATTGGGCCAGATCGATCTGGCATTGGAATAACAGTATGGCCTTCTGAAAGAATTGTTATTCCCATTGCGGCGTATTATTTTAACTTATTATTCCCTATTTAATAAGATGTTAGCTGGTATAATAGCTACAATAAAATTGTAAGGTAAGATTAAATATGGAAATAAAACAATCACACCTTGAGATGATTCAAGGAATAGTAAATAGATTGTATCAAAATTCTTTTCTTCTCAAAGGATGGAGTGTAGTCTTAATTTCTGCCTTGTTTGCTCTAGCTGCCAATAATACAAAAATATTGTTTATTTATTTAGCCTGAATAATTCATAAAAAAAGCTGTTTCATCTAACAAGTTTTTGTTTTAAATTAGGTTATGCAAACCATAAAACACAAAC
>JAFGSU010000496.1 GCA_016934435.1 Candidatus Zhuqueibacterota bacterium
ACAAGGCGCATGCCGCCGAAAAGTGGCTTCGTAAAATCTGCCTGGGCTTTCTGGCCTTCTCCACTGCCTATTTTACGCTGGCCCTGCTTGTGCGATAAAAAACCTCGCGGTGCGCATCTCTTTACGGTTGTGAAAATTGAACTCAGACTTTTTTACACCTTTGGATAATAACAGGGTTTACTGTGCTCATCATCGCCCTGGATTGATCAGCAGGAGGAACGGCCATGAAAATAATCATTGCAGATGATTCACGGATGGTCCGCGGCATTGTCGAGAAAATTGTCGGATCGATTGGTTTTGATGCCGTTCATGCTGCGAATGGCAAAGAAGCGATGGATATTCTGCGTACCGAACACCAGGCCATCGACCTGGTGCTTCTGGACTGGAACATGCCTGTTTTGAGCGGCATGGACGTCATCAAAAAAATGCAGGGCGAAGATCAGTTTAAAAACATCCCCGTGTTGATGGTTTCAACGGAATCCGAAACGCAAAGGATTCAGGAAGCCCTCAACGCAGGCGCGAAAGGCTATGTGACCAAACCGTTTACCCCTGAGCAACTCATCGGGGCCATTCAAAATGTTTTATCGATACCATAAGGATCGCCGCCCGTTATCATCCGCATCCCGGCGACGCTTATAATCTTACGATCGGGGCATGGAGGTACTTTTATGAAGAAAGTTCTTGGAATTGATTTTAGCACCAAAGCTGAAATTGCCGTTTCAAAATTGTTGGGAAAGGATGCCTACCTTCAATACGAAAAATTTCGCGACGGGATGAATGTTCAGGACTACGATATGATCATTCTCTGGATGGGGGAGGACCAGACGCAAATTGAACGGCAAATCTGCCGGCTGCGCTATGCCTGCAATTTTCAGAATATTCCGATTGTTCTTCTGCACGAACAAAAACAGGGCGTCGCTGCTCAGCCCTATGTCATCGCGGGCGCGACGGAAGTGCTGTCCTTGCTGGATTCGCCAACCGCCTGCAAAAATATTATCACCGGCTATCTGATTCCCGGCCGGGAGCCGCTGGCCGAAGAATTAGACTATCTGAACCCATTCATCAAAAACACCTGTCATATTCTTGAAACAATGGCCGGAATTCAGGTGGAATTCAAAAAAATATATTTTTCCAGCATGATTCGGATATTTGGCGACGTTTCCGGAATTATGGGGCTTTCCGGCAGCGCCGAAGGCACGCTGGTGGTCACCTTTTACTGGGATCTTGCCAAATCCATTATTGCAAAAATGATGGGAAAGGACGAAGATTCAATAGACGCCGAATTGATCCATGACGGCGTCAGCGAAATTATCAACATGATCAGCGGGACGACCAAAAAGGAATTTGTCGGGAAACCCTATCATTTCGAAATCTCGCTTCCGTCCGTTGTGGTTGGTCCCGGACACCAGATCGGCTATTTGCATAATACACCTGTCGCGATTTTAATCTTCCAGGTGGGGCGTCAGTCTTTTGCCTTGCATGTCTGCATCAAGCCAAAGAAAAACACGCCATAATTTCAACGCCGAGCCGGCACGGCATTTCAGGAGAGCCAAGTTAAACGCAAGAACACAGAGGCGAAGCTTATGGAGAATAAAAGCTACATTCTCTTGCTGAATCGCGAAGCGGGATTTTTGAGATCCCTCTCTCAATCGCTGACAGCCGCAGGCTATCCGGTTCTCAGCGCGGACAACAAAAGCGGTGCTATTCGCCTGCTGACCGACCACAGGATTGCACTCATTATCTGTGACAGCGAACTGACGGATTTCAACGGCTATGATTTTCTGGACTATCTCAAAAAGAACTCCGAGTTAAAAAACATTCCCTTCCTATTTCTCATTTCATCGCTTTTCGTTATCGATACGCTGGAAGAAGAAGTTTCGAAAATTTTAAAAGCATTCGATCTGGGAGCGGTCGATTACATTGTTGACACTCTGGAGGGTGACATCTCCAGGGTGTTAATCAAACGCATTCAAAAATTTCTCACGGAAGATATTCGGGGGAAAGACACAATCGCAATCCCCGCCAAACCGATTGAGAGCACCTTGAGCGAGCCGCAGGACCGCCGCGACGGCGACAGAACCACTCCCCGTCAGGTGGTCAATGTTCAAATATCCCGCGATGGCGTTCTTTGGGTACCCGGACAGATTACCAATATCAGCGAGCAGGGCCTTATGATTGAAACCTCCCTGCTGGGCAAACTCGGCATGCCGGTTTTTATTCGTGTTTCGCTGCCCGGCGCAGGATACGTCACGGTGGAAACACACATCCGGCATATCTCGATCAGACAAAATCCGTCTTCGGCTGAAATCGGCGTGGAAGCGCAAGATAGCACCGAATGGATTTCAATATATAACTGTGTCGCCAAACTGATGGGCATCGCCACGAAAGCCGCAGAAAAAAACATCCCGGCCGTCGATGACATTTCCCGTCAAGAGGCCGCGGCAAATATCGCGCCAACACAAAATGGCGACAGACGTTACGTTTATTTGGACCCGCTTTTGCAACAGATCAACGATTCCGCAAACGACGAGGCCCTCGAAAGCAAATTTTACAGAAGTCTGATTGGCAAGCAATTGGGCAACTACAAGGTCGTCTCCTTTATCGGCTCGGGCAGCATGGCCGGTGTTTTTAAAGGGTGGGACGTCCTGCTCGAAAGAGATGTGGCCCTGAAGGTCATCTCTTATAAACTGTCCGCCATCGCAAACTACCGGGACATGTTTATCCGGGAAGCGCGGCTGGTATCGCATCTGACACACCCCAACATCGCACAGATCTACCATATTGACCGGATGGACGATGTGCACTATTTTGTCATGGAACTCATCAGCGGCGGCACACTTGCGGATATGATCAAAGACCGAAACAGACTGAACATGGCCAAGTGCCTGGAATATTTTATCACAACCTGCCGTACGCTGGATTTTGTCAGCAAGCAAAACATCATCCATCGGGATATTAAACCCGCCAACATCATGATCGATGACCGGGGGATTATAAAAATTGTGGATTTCGGCATTGCCATGATCGATGACGACACCAATGGGAAAAGAAAGCCGGAAGGCTTCGGCTCACCGCTTTATATGTCTCCCGAATGTATTCTGGGGCGTCCCTTAGACGCTTGCAGCGACATCTACTCATTGGGAGCCACCTTCTATCATGTCTTTGCGGGCGAGCCGCCTTTTAATGGCGATTCCGACAAAATCATTATTCAGAAGCACTTGAATGAACATTTAGTTCCGCTGAGAAGAAAATGCCCTATGGTTTCCGATGATTTATCAGAAATCATCGGAAAAATGATGGCCAAAAAACCCCAGGAAAGATACGCAAACTATCGCGCCATCATCAACGACCTGACGGAAGTTGTTCATTAGAATGGCCGTGCGCAGAACTGTCGTCTCGGGGACAACGGTTGGCTCCCCTCATGGAATCCAGGCCAGCAGATAACAAGGCGCATGCCGCCGAAAAGTGGCTTCGTAAAATCTGCCTGGGCTTTCTGGCCTTCTCCACTGCCTATTTTACGCTGGCCCTGC
>JAFGSU010000048.1 GCA_016934435.1 Candidatus Zhuqueibacterota bacterium
CCGGCATCGGCGGTCAATTCCGTCCGCTTTCTTCCCAGAGCATCGTAAAAATCGACTTTGACGCCCTCATCAAAAAAAACGCGATTCTTCTTTGCATAGCGCATCATATGGCCGTACTCAACAATCGCTTCCACCCTGCCGCTTTTGCTGGAAGTGACGCTGGAGTTCCAGCCTTCCTGATCCGGATATTCAACTTCCTGCGTCTGCGAAGCCACCGAACCGGACGGCTTTTCCCGGCTACATCCCAACACCAGGATTACACAAACCAACAGCGGATAAATATTAATTCTGCGTATCATCTTAAATCATTCATTCGTTGCGACTCCCCTGCCGCACATCCGCTGATTATCAGAAAGGATGAACGGAAACTGCGTCATACTTCTTATACTATCTCGCCTGTTTAAACCTATTTTCTACTTTATCCTTCGAACCTAACGCATAAAGCTATATTGCAAAAAATCCGGCTCGAGCCGCAAATCCCGCCCCCGGGTCACAAGGTTTCCCTGGTGATACCGGCCTCCAGAATATTATGCAGATGAACAATGCCCACCGGCTGATTCTTGTTATTGACCACAATGACCTGGGTGATATTGTGCTGACTCATGATTTGCATGGCCTGCATGGCGGTGCCGCTCGCAGGCATGGTTTTAGGATGCTTGTTCATAATATCCCGCGCGCGCAGCGCCAGTAAATCCCTGCGTTGCTGCATGCCGCGGCGCAAATCGCCATCGGTGATGATTCCCAGCAAGCGATCGGACTTGTTGACCACACAGGCGCATCCGAAGCGCTTTTCGGTGATTTCGATGATGGCATCACCGAGGGGTGTGTCGGGTTCCACGCGCGGAATTTGATCGCCGGTGAACATGACCTCTTTCACTTTCAACAGTTTTTTCCCCAATGCGCCGCCGGGATGAAGCAGGGCAAAATCTTCCGACTTGAAGTTGCGCTTCTTCAGCAAGGCTACGGCCAGGGCATCGCCCATGGCCAGGGTAGCCGTCGTACTGGCGGTCGGGGCCAGATCGTACGGACAGGCTTCCTCCGTCACACCCACGTCCAGTACGACATCGCTGCGCAAAGCCAGCGCCGAGCGCAGGTTGCCCGTTAACGTGATCACCGCAATGCCCTTGGCCTTGAAAACGGGGAAAAGCCGGGTGATCTCATCGGTATCGCCGCTTTTGGAAATACAAATCACCACATCGTTTTTCATCACCATGCCGATATCGCCGTGCAGAGCCTCGACCGGATGCAAATAGAAAGCCGTTGTGCCGGTGCTGGTGAGGGTCGCGGCGATTTTTTTCGCCACGATCCCCGATTTGCCGATGCCGGTGATGATGATGCGGCCGCTGCAATTATGAATCAAATGCACCGCCCGGACAAACGCATCGCCCACACGCGGAATGAGCGCCGCCACTGCATCGCTCTCAATTTGCAGCACCCGACGGGCGCTGACAACGGGATCCTCTACCTGGGAATTGCCGTTATTTTCTTTTGATGGCTGAAGCATTTTTCATTTACGACCGATCATTCTTACCATTTTTTGACGAACCGATTCAAATCCTCGGCAAACCGAATTGAATCATTCAGTGCTATTGTTTTATTCTGGGTACCGGTATAACACCCTCGATACTCACCCGGATGGAATCCGCCGACTGGATGCCGGGTGAATCCAGCCGGAATGCCACCGCTTTGATTCGCAGCGGTCCCGATAAGCCGTCCAGAGGCCAATCCATGGTAAACGGCGGCGACGGATCGCTCAGGCGCTTGACGTCATCGAGATAAAATTCCACACCGACAAAGTTGGCCGGTTCCGCCGAAACTGTGATGGTCAGGCTGCCGAGAGCGGTGAAATAAGCGCCGTCCTGCGGCTGCGTGATCCGCACAACGGGTTTTTCGAGCGGCAGCACGGTAATACTGATGCGCTCCTCCATCTCTCCGCCCTTGTCGTCGCGCACGGTGACGATCAGCGTATAGTAGCCGGCTGTTTTAGGCGCCACCCAGTCCACCTCTATGCCCTGATTGCTGATAAAAAAGCCGCCGTCGGCCGTCCAGCTGGCCGTGACCGGGTCGTCATCCGGATCGCTGACTTGTACCCTCACCCAGAGCGTATCGCCGACATTACAGATGATTTTTTCCGCTGATATCGATTCCACCAGCGGCGGCGTATTGGTGAGCTTGTCCACCACGTTGCAGGATAACACAAAAAAAAGTATAAGGCCGATACTTATGTTAACAATCTTTTTCATCATTCCATCTCTAAATCCGCTTCGACACAATGATAAATATCCAGCGTTCTACTGTTTTGAACGACTAAAATACAGGATGGTTCGATCCAGGCTATGTTCGCGGACAGATCGATCATGCGGTCGATGGTTCTTACTTCGCCGGCATCGAGATGACCGGGCGCTTCGACGGGTAAAAAGGCGCGAACAACCGGGCGGTTCGGATAAACCCGGCTGGTAAGGACGACATAAACCGATACATCTTCGGCATCCTCCCGGCCGAGTCGCGCCAGGCCGGCTTTAATATAAAGCTGTGTACCGCTGAGAATGGCGGATGCTTCGATGGTGAGTTTAGCGGTGCCCTGCAGGGCACTATCCATGGCTTGTGAGTAGCGGTTGAACGCGGCCTCGGGGTCGGAAGCTCCCTGAACGTGGCTGTAAGGTCCATGAAAGAAGACATCGGGTATGGCCTGACTGGCCGGTTGTGGCGCCAGCGTCTGGTAGCGCGTCAGGCTGGCCGGCAGCGCCAGAGAATCCAGGCCCGCAGTTTTCTGGATATGATGCTCCAACAAAATAAACTGATCGGCCGGATAACTGCGCGCCAAACGATCCAGTCCCGCCAGCGCCGCTTCCATGGAGGCGCCGCCGATATCGTTAACAAAGGCTTCGATCAAAACCACCCGGTTCGTCCAGCTTCTGGGATTCTTGGGATCCAGCGGATTGCTGCGTTCCAGATCGCTGCAGGTATACAAAACGCCCACAAGCGAGAGGATAATCACCGCCCCGATCGATCGTATTGACCGCTGCCTTTTAATGGAGAGGCAAAATCCGCGAGCACCCTGTCGGTTCGAGCCCTCGATCAGACCACCGCGTCTCAGTAGAAAACGGTACGCCATGGAGACTGTTTTTTGCCAATTCGTTTGCATCAATGCATCCAGGTGATGTTTATGCCGATGAAATTACAGGATGGATCAAAGGCCGGTGTGCACACCAGTCGACCCGATCCGATCCGTTGACCCTGAGCGATAATCATATTGCCCTGATGGCGGTTCTTGAGCCATAATGTCACGCCGGTGGACAGACACAGGACGGCGGCGCCGATCACATAATTGCGCGCCCTGTAATTTTTATTGGCGTCATCATAGCTGCGCGTCATTTCGTCGAGAGATCGTGCTGAACGATAATCCTGATAATGCCTTTCATAGTTACTGTGCAAAATACCCGCTGCGATGCCGGTGCCGACGGCACAAATCAGGGGCCAATGATACGGGTAACGATGCACTCTATCTTTTAATACGGTTTTTCCCTGTCCGGTCAGATTATAGGCAATATTTTGCGCCAGGATGCGAATCATGGCCTCGATGGCGCCTTCATTGGGACCCGTCACCTTTTCGCCGACCACCTCACCGGTCTCCACGCGCACGATATGGGCATCGACGCGGAAGCGGTCGCCGGTCCTGGTCAGCTCGCCGCTGATGACATATTGCGCGCCCACCAGCCTGCCGACCTGTTGCGCCCGGTAGGTGTCCAGCACGCCGCTCTGACCCAGAGCCTGTTCATTGAAAATCGCTTCCAATCTGCTGCGCTCGACCACGGTGAGCGCCCGCGTTTGCGCTAACTCGGTTTTGAGCAGTTCCGGCACGGTTTTTTCCAAACGGTCGTTGACGAACCGGCCCGTGCTGTTGCGGAAATCCGCAATGGCTATGGTCAGAGCCTGGTTCTGCGCCTGCACAGCCGAACAACACCATGCGATCAGGCTCCATGCCAGCACTATTTTTTTTGCATTTTTAAGCATCACAGTTCTGTTTGCTGTTTTAACTTGAATGTCAGACCCGCCCGGACGAACTCCCGGAACAGCGGATGGGCATCCAGCACCCGCGATTTCAACTCCGGATGAAATTGCACGCCGATAAACCAGGGATGATCATTCAGCTCGATCACTTCCACCAGCTTGTTATCCGGATTGCGGCCGGCAACCACGAGCCCGTTTTGCTCGAACAGCGGGAGATAATCGTTATGCACTTCATAGCGGTGCCGGTGCCGTTCGCTGATTTCCCGCTTTTTGTAAGCAACATAGGCTCTGGATTTGGGCGTCAGGCTGCATCGGTAGGCGCCAAGGCGCATGGTCCCGCCCTTGTCTTCGATTTGAACCTGGGTTTCCATCAGATCGATGACCGGATCGGGGGTATCGGGATTGAATTCGGTGCTGTTGGCTTCGGCCAGTCCGCAGACGGATCGGGCGAATTCAATGACCGCGCATTGCATACCCAGGCAGATGCCGAAAAAGGGTATGCCGTTTTCGCGCGCATACTGAATGGCGATGATTTTACCCTCGATGCCGCGCTCGCCGAATCCGCCCGGCACTAACAATCCCGAGACATCCTTGAGCCAGCGTTCGGCGCCGGTCTTTTCGATCTGTTCAGAGTCGAGCCATTTCAGTTCGACTTTGGCGTCGTTTTCCACACCGGCATGGACGAACGCCTCGATGATACTTTTATACGAATCGTGCAGATTGGTGTACTTGCCGCATATGGCAATTCGGACAAAGCCGGAGGGGTCTTTGAGTTTGCGGACAAATTTTTTCCAGCCCGACAGATCGGGTTCCCGCGTTTCCAGACCCAGCCGCGCCGTAACCCGGTCGCCGACGCCGTTCTCTTCGAAAAGCAACGGCACTTCGTAAATACTTTCAACATCACGAGCCTCGAATACCATCTCGGGCGGTACGGAACAGAACAGCGCGATCTTTTCTCTTGCCTCCATCGGCAGGACGCCCTCGGAACGGCAGAGCAGCATATCGGGCTGTAAACCGATCTCGCGCAATTTCATCACCGAGTGCTGCGTCGGTTTGGTCTTGATTTCGCCGGAAGCGCGAATGAACGGCACCAGGGTCAGATGCACATTCATGACGTTTTGATGCCCCTGTTCCTGGGTGAATTGTCGGATGGCTTCCAAAAAAGGCAGGCTTTCGATATCGCCGACTGTGCCGCCCACTTCGATCAGAACCACATCGTAAGGATGGTCGCCTTCTCCGGCAAGCAGGATGCGCCGTTTGATCTCATCGGTGATGTGGGGAATCACCTGCACGGTATTGCCGAGATAGTCGCCGCGGCGTTCTTTGCTGATGACAGTGTAATAAATCTGACCGGTTGTGGCGTTGTTGCTGCTGGTCATATTGGTATGAATAAAACGCTCATAGTGGCCCAGGTCGAGATCGGTCTCGGCGCCGTCGTCGGTCACATAGACCTCGCCGTGCTGAAACGGACTCATGGTGCCCGGATCCACATTGATGTAAGGATCGAGTTTGATGATGGTGACCGAATAGCCGCGCGCCTTTAACAGCCGGCCGATGGAAGCGGCGGAAATGCCCTTGCCGAGAGAAGAAACCACGCCACCGGTGAAAAAGATATATTTGGTTTTATGCTTCGACAAAAACGCTGTTCTCCTTGATAGAGGCTCACTCTACATAATACGTTGCCGGCCCATTGTACCGGCTTGTTCAAGATCACATATCAACAAATTCATTTTGAGGTTCTCGCCCGCAATCAACCGCCGATTACCTTGGGCACGGAAAAAAGGCCCTTTTTGCTGACCGGCGCATTGGACAGCGCTTGCTGCTGCGACAAACCGGGCTGTGCAACATCGGGCCTGGTTACCTCCGCATCGGGAAAAATATGGGTCGTCGGTTCAACCGCGGTCAAATCCAATTCGCTGATCTTTTCGATATAAGATAGGATGTCGTTGAACTGCTGGACAAAGCGGGCTTTTTCCGCTTCGGAGAATTCCAGCTTGGCCAATCCGGCGATTCGTTCGACTTCTTGCAGGTCAACGGGCATAAGGCGATTCCAATTGATTTGTTCTGATAGTAAAAAGCCCTGCCGCCTTCTATGCCGGTCAATCGAATCCGGCATGGTGAACAGGCCGGCGTAATAAAAGTCGGCCGTTATGCGACGGGGACTGAAACATCGATTCGGCGCCTGCATGTTAATCAGGTAACCCTGTGGGTTGCGTATTTTCAGTTCAGTTCGTGGGTTAACACCGAATTTAGATGTTATAAAGACTACGATTAAATATATGACAAAAGGCCAAAAGAGTCAAGTCAAATTTCCAAAGAATGGCATAATTTTTGTACGTACTATTTTTTGCGGCAAAAAAAAAGCGCGGTCAAAGCCGCGCTTTCAATCAAAAAAACAAATCCATATATGCTCAAACGATCACATCGACCATCTTTTTACTTTTACCGCGCAAAGCAAACTTTACCTTGCCATCCTTGAGCGCAAACAGGGTGTCGTCCGAACCGATCCCGACGTTGATGCCGGGATGGATGCGTGTGCCGCGCTGGCGTACAATGATGCTGCCGGCGCTGACAAATTGGCCGTCGAAGCGCTTGACGCCGAGCATTTGCGGATTGCTGTCGCGTCCATTGCGCGAACTGCCTACACCTTTTTTATGAGCCATTGGTTTACCTCCCGAACAACAGAATTACTTTTGTTCTCCTGCGATAATTTTTTCAATTTTTAGCGTGGTCTGCTGCTGACGATGTCCTTTGAAAAGCCTGTATCCCTTACGTCGTTTCTTCTTGAAAACCAGTACTTTCTTAGCCTGGCCGTGATCCATAATTTTGGCCTGAACCCTGGCGCCGTCGATGAACGGCGTGCCGACCTGTACCTTTTTACTGTCCGCCAGCATCATCACTTTATCGAACTCCAGATGGCCGCCAACTTCTCCATCCAATCTGGGCGCGACGATCTTGTCGTTTTTGGCGACTTTGAATTGCTGGCCGGCTATTTCTAAAATGGCATACATGCGAAACTTCTCCATAGAACCAGTGCTGATATTTTTTTATTCCATATATATTATTTTATTAAAAACAAGTACTTAAACAATCATCAATTTGGCGCTTAAAGGCTAATCAGCTAACCCTGCAGGTGGTAAATTTTCACTTCCGCTCGCGGGTTAACACCGAATTTGCGACAATAAATCCTTTTAAACAAAGCATCAAATCGGTGAAAGCCTATTAATATAATTAAATTCTTGAAAAATGTCAAGGTAATATTATTATTTTAAAGCAAAACTGTGGCATTCTCATGATAATTCGTAAAAAAGAATGCATGCTATCACCGGCGTGATACAACGAAATGACCAGTCTCGATGTTGAGACATTTTCACGCCTTATTCGGAGTAGTAAATATTAGATTCTGCATATCATGTTCACACAGCATCTGGAGCTTGATGACGAGAGGGAACCGCCAAAGTGTGTGGAATCGGAAAGACCCCGGATGGTGTCGCGTTTTTTTGAAGATGTCCATAAGTTTAAAAAACCTCAAAAATCCAGTTCCCTCGCCCACTTGCGGGAGAGGGCAGGGCGATGGTCATATCATAGTTTGTTCGCACTTGTGTGGAGCCCACCTGGAAGGTGGACCCCACAAATATTTATCTTTTTATTACTTTTTGGACACCTCAGATTAAAAACCTTTCGAGTATATTACTGATCAGGGCAGTACAATTTCCGCATACGGTTTAACCGCCGGCCAGGTCCAATTCTGGTTCGCCCAGGGATCATAGACCGCGTTCTCGCCTCGAATCCACCTCGCGGTAAATCTAAGCGCGCCGACCTTCTTTTTAAGCCGCGGTCCGGTAACTGTAATGACGCCGTTAGTGGATGGCCCCTCAATAACAACAACTTGTTCAAGAATCCCGCTCCATTTTCCCGAGACATGCAGGTTGTTCAGATTGACCCCTTCATTGCCGGCAATGGTTACCTGGGCAACGGGTATATTGTTGGATACGGTGAGGGCGATATCTTGCACGTGAAACTGAGCGGGCGTCGGATCGGCTTTAATCCAGATAAGGACCTCTTTCATGTCCCATGCGGCTGAGGAATTAACTATGATGTCAATGGCATAATGATCCGCTAACGCATCGGGAATGCCGGCCGGCTGATTATAAGTAGCCAGTTCGTCGAACAATGAAAACGTTTCACCGGGATAGTAAGTATAGTACGGCAATCCTCGCAAAACCGTTCCATCCCATTGAAAGCTACCGGATACGACCTGATCATTTGTACCGGTATAATAATCGCTAAACAGATCGGGACCATATTCGGCATGCCAGTCTTCAGGTAAGGCTTCATAGTCGATATTCATATCGTACTTCAGGTTTGCCTTAACATGAATGATATCCTGATCGATGTGGGAGACCTGATAACTGACGGTGTAGGTATTCTGCGTCAAATCCAAGTACATGTCCTCATTTACCACATTATTGTCTTGGATGAGATAGACATCATCGATTTTTAGATAATCGAAGATGAGTTTTGATTTGCTCGGTTTGCCTTTGCCCAGAGCATATTCTTGCGATGGATCTAAGGCTTGCGGTGAAGACGGCATGCTGTCTTTTTGACAGCTTAAGAATACAATACCCACAATGCAGAACAAGGTGAGTATGGAAATGGATATCTTGTTTTTCATGATGATCCTCCTTCAATGATGAAATGGTTGGTTTTGATCGTACTTTTATATATTATTGTTTTTTTCACTCCCAGGTTCCAGGCTGGGATCGCAATTGTCACCAAAGCTTTGAATTTTATCGAGAAGTGTAGTCTCAATTCCACAATCTTTATGCGAAATTCTCTGCGACGATCTGCGATCTATAGAAGGTTCGAGAATTATATTTTACTTGTTATTGTTTACATTTACAGCCGACACGACGCGGAGCGTCAAGATCTGGTGGCTGTCCAAAAAGTACGATAGCAGCCGTTAACTATTTTAAGTGACGTCATGGCCCCCTCATCCTGTCCTTCTTCCCGCCAAAAAACGGACGGACAGGCCACTTGAGAAACGGGGGAGAAGGCACTCATAACGTAGAATCTGTACATTTTACGAACTTTTTGGACAATTTTAGATAAAATAACAGAAATAATAAATCATCTATCCGATTCTACATGATTTAGACTAAAATCTCTCCCTCCCCATCGCCTCAATCCGCTCCGCCAGCAACAGCGGATCGTAAGGCTTTTGAAAAAAATCATCGGCGCCGCCTTTGAATACCTTCACCACGGAAATGGCATTCTGGCCACCGTCCACGACGATGATTTTCAGGGACGGGTACTCCACCCGGTACTTTTGTAACCTGCCCAGCTCAACATCAAAATCCTCTGCAAACTCTACAACCAGCAGCGCCGCATCGGCTGCGGCGAGCGCTTCTTCGAGTTGTCGTGTGTCCTGTGCCAGGATCGCATCACTTTTGCGTTTTATCAGACCGATGAGCGTGCTATCTCTGACTATGGTCGGCCCATATATGACCACTCTATGTTTCAAACGCACCTCACATGCAGGACGCCCATCTTATCACAAACTCTGTGCCATTAACGATGCAAAAAGCGCATAAAATGCAGTTGTGAACAAGTTGTTTTTTATCAATTACTTAAAATAGAATATAAATGTATTGAAAAGCGGGAAAATGGAAGGATTTTTGGGGGAAAACGGGCAACCTTGCCAGTACGACTGGCAAAATTACCAGTCAACATCTCGGCCGAAGATAGGGGCTCGTGCAGGAATTCCCCCGGAATGGAAGTATTTTCATCGTCTCGGCCGAATGCCGTACTTTTTCAACTTTTCATGCAAGTTCTTTTCATGCATACCCGCCCTCCGGGCTGCTGTTTTTATCACGCCTTTGCATTCATCCAGTATGCGCAGCAAATAGTCGCGCTCAAATTCGGCCATGTGTATCTTCTTGGCCTCGGCGAAGGATAGCGAAGAAACGGCGTCGTGATCAGTACCCCCATCGGAGCCGCTCAATTCGGCGGGAAGATGCGCGGCCTCTATATGGTTGCCTTCACACAAAATAACCGCGCGTTCGATGATGTTCTCCAGCTCGCGGATATTGCCGGGATAGTTGTACTGCGCAAGCGCAGACCTGGCCTGTGCGGACAAGTCCATTTCTTTTTTGCCATAAAGGCCGGCGGCTTTTTTTAGAAAATAGTCCGCCAGCGCCGGAATGTCGTTCTGGCGTTCCCGCAACGGCGGTATCCGAATACTGACGAGGTTGAGGCGGTAATAGAGGTCATCGCGAAAGGCGCCCTTGTCTACCATATCCCGGAGGACTGCCTTGGAGGCCGCAATGATACGCACATCACAGGTCACCGACTTTTCGCTCGCCAGCGGCGTGACCTCACCCCACTGCAGCACCCGCAGCAATTTAACCTGCAGCGCCGGACTCATCTCCTCCACTTCGTCCAAAAAAAGTGTGCCGCCGTCCGCTTGTTCAAATGTACCCCGGTGCCGTTTATGTGCACCGGTAAAGGCGCCTTTCTCGAAACCGAAGAGTTCCGATTCGAGCAAATTTTCCGGAATGGCGCCGCAATTGATACAGATGAAAGGTTTATCTCTTCTACGGCTGTTGTCATGGATGGCGCGCGCCACCAGTTCCTTGCCGGTGCCGGTCTCCCCTTCCAGCAGCACAACGGCATCGGTATCTGCCACCTGGGAAATCAGGTGCAATATCTCCACCATCGTCTGCGAATGCCCGACGATGGCGGTGAAATCATATCGCGCGCGCAGCGCCGCCTCCATCTTTTCCACCTGACTCTGCATGCGCCGGTACTGCAGGGTACCGTATGCCGTCAATGAGACAAAATCGGCAAATTCGGCAATCAGGTCACAGGTCTCCCGGGTAAAAATGCCCTTTACAGTGCGATTATCCAGATAGATGACGCCAAAAACAGTTTGATCGTGAATCAGCGGCAGGCATATAACCGAAAGGATTTTTAGCCGATGTACGCTGTCGCTTTCGGAGAGCGATTTTTCTCTTAGGGCGTTGGGAAAAAACAGCGGCGAACCGCTTGAGCAAACGCGTTCGATGATGGTGCGGCTGATTTCAAATCGTGGATGATCGAGATCGTTTTTCTCCAGGTTTCTCGCGGTTTCAAAGATGATCTCGCCTTTTTGATCGAACAGGATGATCATGCCCCGCTCGGCCTGTGCGAGCGCTACCAGGCCGTCCATGGCTGAGGGCAGCAGGCTTTCCACGTCCGCTTCGCCGACCAAACCTTTGCAGAGCTCGAATATTTTTTTATAGACGTGCTGGGCTGGTTCAATGTTGTTCATGACTTTTCCTTTATCCCACGCTTTTTGCATTGCAGGCCATATCATCCGCTATTCCAACGCGGTCAATCCTTCCACCATCCATATATCCTGGTTTTCGCAGCTTTGAGCAATAAAAATGGTATCCCCATGCAGGTCGAAATGATCCGACACTTCCCAATATTTGAATGACTTGATCGTTCGCACTTTCATATCGGCCAGCGACAGCTCCATCAATCCCACACCTTCAGGAACGATGGCTATAAAGTATAGGGCGCTGTCATCGTATTTCCAAACGATGCGGGATAAACATGTTGCTCTGCTTTTTCGATACAAGCCCCGCATCTCTATTTCGCGTCTCTGTCGTAGGTCATACAGGCAGAGTCTCAGGGTCGCCAGTTTGATTTCCCTGAAATAAGCCAGCATGCGGCCGCTGTGCGACCAGAATCCGGCCGACTCCGATTCGGGCGTGTCGGTCATCCTGTGCGCGCTGCCGTCCCTGAGATTTTGTATCCAGAGGTCAAATTGACCGGAGCGGTTGGACAAAAAGCAGAGGCTGTCGCCGGTTGGCGAATAGGTGGGCATCCAGTCGGAGCCGGGGTGTTCGACAATCTTTTCCGCCGCGCCGCCGTCAGACGAAATGCGCCAGATATCCGCAGCATCGCCGCCGCCGGCATCAAAGGCGATCCATTTGCCGTCCGGCGACCAGCAGGCGCCATAGGCCGGCTGTGCATCGTACAACACCTTTTGCGCACCATCGCTCACGGACTTGATCACCAGCGCCTGACGGCCCTGCACGGCTGTTTCCACCACCATGGACTGACCGTTTGGCGAAATCCGGAATCCATCCAGGTGAGGAAGGTTCGCCATCACTTCTTGGTATTCTTCGACCACAAGTTCCGTCTTCAAAGGTAGAGAAAATATCGTATGTTTGCGATCAAATTTGGTAAAAATAATTTTATCATCATCGGGCGAAAGATCCGGATCTTCAATAATGAATCCCTGGGTAATTTTTTTAGGTGAGCCCTGCAACCGATACGGATCATCGCTGAGCTCGACGCGCCAGAGATCCTTATATCCGTCGGCGTTTGAAATAAAATAAATATATCGCCCGCTTTTTCCCCACAACGGAAAACTGATCCAATGCCCGAATCGGCTTGACTGCACCGCCTCCCCTGTCTGGCTGTGAATGAGCCACAGCTCGTAGTGGCTGCCCTTGCCGCCGACGCAAACGAGCCATTGTCCGTCCGGCGATCAATCCGGATCGGAGTAATACAGGCCGTTGTCGGGCGATATCTTTCGAGTCTCTCTTTTACCGATATCATAAAGGTAAACAGCATTTTCATAGCCGATTTGACCGGTCGTTTTAATCGAAAACGCCAGCCGATCGCCCTGCGGCGCCCACTTTGGATGGGTGCAATCGCTTAGATCTGCGGATACATTGTCCAGCGGGCGAATTTCACTCATAGCCGTATCGGCGATCCAGAGCCGATTGCGGTAGGAAAAAACAATCCTGTTGGTTGCCGCGGACCAGTCGGCATAATACATCGGATGATCAAGTGCTCTTTCCTGTCCTGAACTCAGGTGGTGGATGATGTTCTTGAATAGATTCCAGGTCATAGTCTGATCACTTTGAGTATAGATGATCGAATGGCTGTCCGGGAGAAACGCAGGCTGACATTCCAATTTTGCCGATTGCACAACCGGACGGATGCGGATAGAAGGCGCAGGGATTGAATCCATCATTGAAATGCGGGTCACCCCGATCGCCAGAATGATCAGCACAAGGATAGCAGCCCAGATGGCCGCGTGACGCCATGTTTTATATCCCGTCTGCAGCCGAATCAATTCATTTTTCAGCGCCGTTGCATTTTGATAACGCTGCGCGGGATTTTTCTGCAGGGCTTTCAACACGATGGCGTTGAGTTTTTTATGGCGCCCTTTCCTGGTCCGCAACGGCGGCTTGGGATCGTCATCCAGGATCGCCTGCATCGTGGCGGTGTTATCAGCTCTCTTAAAAGGACTGGATCCGCTCAATAATTCGTACAGCAGCACGCCCAGCGAAAAGATGTCGCTTCTTTCATCCACCGAACCTTTTTCGATCTGTTCGGGCGACATATAGGCGGCGGTGCCCAAAAAACTGCTGACCGAAGTAAAAATATTAGCGCTGACCGATTTGCCTGAAGCGGTCGCTTCCACCTGCTCCTGTCCTTTTAATTTTGCCAGGCCAAAGTCCATCACCTTGAGCTGCCCTTCGCTGGTGAGCATGATATTATCGTGTTTGATGTCGCGGTGGATGATGCCGTGCGCATGGGAAGCAATC
Organism: Candidatus Zhuqueibacterota bacterium; assembly: GCA_016934435.1. Classification (GTDB taxonomy): domain Bacteria; phylum Zhuqueibacterota; class Zhuqueibacteria; order Residuimicrobiales; family Residuimicrobiaceae; genus JAFGSU01. The sequence continues at coordinate 13,623 of JAFGSU010000048.1, forward strand.
AGCGCATCGCAAATTGTAATGCCCAGCTCAACAGCGCGCTGGGGCGTAAAAATGCCCTGGCGCTGTAGAATCTGCCGCAGGGTCTCGCCGTCGATGTACTCCATAACGATGTAATAAAAAGAATCGCTCTGGCCGATATCATAAATGGCACAGATGTTGGGGTGGTTCAGGGCGGATGCGGCGCGGGACTCTAACAGAAACCGCTGTACCTGTTTTTCGTCGGCGTGGACGCGTATATCCAGCAGTTTTATGGCGACATTGCGCAAAAGACGGGTGTCCTGCGCTTTGTAGACCACGCCCATACCGCCGCGGCCGATTTCTTCGATCAGTTCAAAATGGGAAATTTTATTGCCGACCACAATATTTGCCCCCAGCTAAGGCTATTCTTGCACAATTCATCCATTGATGCTTGTGCGCATCGAGTCGATTAAATTAATGTCACCGATTCGGTGTCTACAGGTTACTCCGTTGCTCCTGTGGGCGGCATCATATCAGCTCGGTTCGACAGTTAACACCGAATCCGGGTATGTCATTGTGCTGGGAATTATACTGTAGAATACTCATTTTATGGCAAAAAATCAAGGAAAAATGAAATAATCCAGGCCGCTGATGTGTTAAAGAAATGAATAAAGAGAGAGGCTTGGCGCCGGATGGATAAAATTTCGCCTCTTTGGGCGAAATTGAGGCCTATCATTGATAGTTAATGACAGGCTGTTTCATTTTACCGGTGGGCGCCGAGCTTAAGTAAACAACGTTGGAAAAGGAAGATTACTTGAACAGGAAATCATCGGAAAGGAAATCATTATGAAAAAAATCAGCACACTCATTTTTTCGCTTTTTATCAGCCTGTCCCTGACGGTACATGCCGCGGAGGAATATTTGATCGACAAAGCCCACACCGAAGTGGGATTCAAGGTCAAACACATGGTGATCACCACCGTGCGCGGAAAGTTTGCAGAATTTTCCGGCAAAATTTTCTATGATGAAAATGATGTTAGCAAGAGTTCAGTAGAGGGGACAGTTCAGGTGAGCAGCATCGATACGGGCAATGAAAAGCGGGATGCCCACCTGCGCAGCGGCGATTTCTTTGACGCGGAAAAATATCCGGAAATTACCTTCAAGAGCAAAAAGATCAAAGAGGAGAATGGTAACTGGGTTGCCATCGGCGATTTAACCATGCGCGGTGTGACTAAAGAGATCAGAGTGCCGTTCACCATCGTCGGCAAGATCGTCGACGGCATGGGCAAGGAGCGCGTCGGACTGGAAGCGACGGCCAAGATCAACCGCAAGGATTTCGGCGTGTCCTGGAACAAGACCTTTGACAACGGTGTGATCGTGGTGAGCGACGAAGTGGAAATTGAGATTCATGGGGAGTTTATCAAAAAATAGCCGCGGTTCTGCCTGTGATCCGCTCGGTCAAAATCGGATCATAAAGCTAAAGCTCAATCAGGTTTCATTGACTATTCGCAATCATGTGTGGTCCACCTTTTAGATGGGCTACACATGAAATTGCCGTTGCGATGAATCATCATAGCCAATTTTTTTGTGCTATGAGCGATCGAAAACAGATCGGTATTTTGCACAGATCTGCCGCAACGGTGGTTCTGATCATATATCGTCCCTAACGGGACTTTTCTTATTCTATACTCATTTGCTATAAATATACCGTCCCTAACGGGACTTTTCTATTCGCCCATGATTAGCTACAAATATACCGTCCCTGGTGGGACTTTCATCCGGTTACCACGATCTGAGGGTTTGTGAAAACGCAACGCGTAATCACACAAAGCCACAGATACGACAAAAATTTACTTTGCTGCATGGTGCGATCATCCGGCAATCGGTACTTAAATACAAACGCCGCGATACCCTTCCCGGAGAATTTTCCTCACCGCAATAGCAACATCTTGTGCATTTTGGTGTAACTGTTTGCCTGCATTTTGTAAAAGTAAACGGCACTGGATACCGGACAACCGCTATCATTCCGGCCGTCCCAGGCTATCTGGTGATGGCCTACCATCTTGCGGGCATGTACCAGTGTTCTGATCTTTTCGCCGATACTATTAAATATTGATATCCGAACAAAAGCCGGGTGTGGTAGAACGTATTTTATCAGCGTTTCGCTATTAAAAGGATTCGGGAAATTGTTTTCAAGTCGATAAGCCAATGGGACGAGTGATTCATCAGATTGTGGTAATGAACATATACTCGTTAGAGAAAAAAGATAGATATCCGTCTGATCATCCTGCCATAGTATAGAAGTGCCATCAAATTGAATCAAATCATCCTCAATGTCATTATCGGTGAGCTGATGAATGTTGGTCCCATCGTAATAGAAAATTTCTGTATCGTCCCCGTCAAATGCCTCCCAGGCGATTCGGCCGCAGGCGATTTGCGGCTTTACATCGTCGTGGGAATTATCCGTCAATTGCAGGGTATTCGAGCCATCATAGTAGAATATTTCATAATCGACGCCGTCATACCCAGTCCATACTACCTGTCCATCCGATATGGAGGGAGAAATATCCGGCAGATCATTGGTTGAAAGGGGGAGGATAGATTGGCCGTCATACAAAAATATATCACTGTCGGTTTGATCTCGAGCGCACCAGACGGCCCCGTCATTTTTAATGAAAAAATCGAACATACCGGCGGGATGAGCCGCCAACTGTATTACTTCTTTTCCCTTGAGCAGGTAGAGTTCGGTCGAATCGCTGCCGCTATACCAGCCGTTGCCATCGCCCCCGGCAAAGCTGTCATCCTGATCGTTGTTGGTCAATGGCGTCGTTGTGCCGGCATCGTATAAAAATATCTCCCAATCGTTGCCGTCGTGGCCGCGCCACAGGATACCATCATGATAAAAGCGAGGATGCTGCACTTCCATTTGACCGTCCGTCAGGTAAGATACCGATTGGCCGTCGTAGTACATAATTCTCCCCAGATCATCCACTGCTTCTTTGCCGATCCAGACGACGCGTCCATGATCAAGATGGTCGGCGCTCAGCTGGTCCTGTAAAAAATGGATATAATGGTAGGTCCATACCGTTCGGCTGACCTCCGAGCCGCCGGAATCGTACGTGTAAAGCACATCGGAATATTGGGTCGGAGCCAGATAGACCTGTTCCCAGTAATTGAAGGCGATACTATCAGAAAACGTTCTATTCGTCGCGCCGTCGTACAGGATGATATCGGCACTGGTGCTGTTATCTTTAATCCAATGACTGCGCAGGCTATGGAACAGGTAAAAGTGGTATTCGGTTTCAAGGTACAGGTTGATACCGTGCTGATAGGTGAGGTAGCCGTGCGCATTCTGCGCCGCAATATCTTCGTCTTTATTATCGGTCAATAATCGCACGGCATTACCGTCATAAAAAAGTATCTCCAAATCATTGCCGTCGTAACAGCTCCAGACGACGGTGCCGTTATCCATATCGAGATGATCGCCTCTGCCCAATCGGTACAATGTGCCGGTCTCGTCTTCTGAAATCTTTTTCACTGCAAATGGTAGCACCAGTATGTGAATCGGTTTCAGGCGAAATGTATCGCTGTCGACAAACACGCGACACCGAACGGTATAAAAATCCCCCGCCGTATAGGCATGATTGATGATTTTTCCTGTTTTCACGGCGCCATCGCCCAGTTGCCATGAATATATTATATTTTTCCCACCGGTGGGAGAAGTGATATCTGCCTGAAAGGTGACTTTATCGCCTACTTTGATCTCCACGGCAGGATGATAGGTCAGCGTATATAGTGTATAGTGATCATAGGGTGATATCAGCGGATAATTATCGTTCGCCTCGCTATACTTGCTGTCGCCGATGCCGTTGCCGTCGCTGTCGACACCCTGGTAATCGCTCCAATAGTTACCCAGAGCGCTGATATAGGCTTCATTTCGGTAAAAATATTCCTGCTTGGATGGTGAAAACCACTTGTACGACGTCCCGGATGCCACATTTACATCATTGTCAAAATTATTCATATAGACAATATTATCATTCGGATAGAGGGCCATACCTCTTTTATTATCGATGATATCATTAAAAGCAACCACGGTATTTTTACACCCAGTATATACATAGAGGCCGTAAAAATTATTACAGATGCTATTTTCCGAAATGAAGCAATTGGACGCACGACTCATATAGACACCCGCACGGCTATGTTCGGTGGCATTTTTTATGGTAAACCCCGACAATACCACCGATGGTGTGATGATTTCCACCGCATGATTCTTGCTGTTCAAGGCTTCGATGATCGTTTGCGAGGCGCCATTTTCGGATCGGATGGTCAGCGGCTTGTTGATGGTGATATTCTCCTGATATAATCCGTCTTTGACGATAATCGTGTCGCCCGAGAAAGCGTTTTGAATAGCTTCTTGAATGGAATTAAAATCAGCCGGTCCATCATCATCAACGGTCCAGGGTCTCAGGGGAGCCTGGGTGATTTCGATATCGTCCAGGAACAAACCGGAGCCCCTGCCGCCGTCATGGTTGTTATCGTTGAATACGATCCATCTCAATTTGATTTTTTCGCCCACGAAGGCCTGCAGGTTCAGGGTTCCGTTCCAGTTCAAACCCGGTCGCATTTCCACCCATCCGATATCGGAACCTAAATTTTTCCGCGCATAATCATACGTCAGTCGATGCCAGATCAATTCGTCTTGGGAATATTCTACCGCGTAAAAATCATCCAGGTAATCGTCGTTATCACCGTTGGAATCCGGCATATCGGTATGAATCCAGTAACTCAAGAACAGACGATGATCGCCGGCGGGCAATGAAATCCAGGGCGTGATCAATCTGTTTGTGATGCTGGTGTCGTTATCGCAATGCCAGCAATGGGTGGGACTATGATAGTCGATTTCCGTGATTCCGCTATGGTGCGGATAACAGCCGCTCCCTTCCGAGAGAATAAACGGCGTCAGATTAGGGCTGTCGCCAGCATCGTCAAAAAACAGAATATTTTGCCCGTCTTTTATTGTGATGTCATCCACGAACCAGCCCCACAGACGCGCATCATTTTGGACATCAACTGCCGCGTCTGAGGCAAATATGAACCGAAGACGAACCGACTGGCCAGCGTACGGCGACAGATCAAACCGTGCCGGCTTCCAGCCCGCACTGAAACCGTGCCATCCCCCGTAGCCTCCGGGCACGATTTCATGGTGCCAATCCCATGCCCACAGGCTGTCGGGCGGATCATAGCCACCCACTGGATTCAGCAGGTGATAGGTCTGTCCGCCATCAATCGATATTCTCACGTGGCAGCCATCCCAGCGATTCTCCTCCGGCGTCAAGGTAGAGTCATACTCCGTTGCATAATAGTGCATGAACGACAGATCAGGCGCCATGGTGCCGCTCAAATCGATATCGGGTGTTGTCATCACCTGGTAATGGCTGTTCAAGTAGCCTCCATAAGCGCTGTTGCCGCACCACCAGGATGAACCGCTATAAGCGTTGAAAGTATCCGCATGCCACATCAGACCATTCGTTTCACGGAAATCACCCATGGCCCATTCCGGTAGATCGCTTTCAAAATCCTGATAAAAAATGGTTTGCTGAGCGCCGGCGGAAACAGCGTGGGCGGCATCGATCCTATCGGCCTTTAGATAGGCGTTAGGATGTACTGCGAACGTTTCCCCCGGCTCGCCCTGTCGCGACAAAACGGAAGAAGAAAAGAGGGAAATGAGACTTGATAAAAACAGGAAAAATAGCTTCATACGTACACCTCCACAGCTACACCGATTCGGCGTCTTCAGGTTACTCCGTTAATCCTGTGGACGGCATAGTAACGTTCTGTTCGACAGTTCACACCGAATTGGGGAGCTATTATTCAGGTAAATGACCTTTTGTAGAGGGTGAAACGTCTAATAAAGGATTGGAAGGATGTTCATATTCGGCCCGGACGACTCCCTACATTAAAAAAATAACTATCTATACCAAAAAAATCAAGAAAAATGTGATGATACTTTAATCACCGACATGGACATTGCTTCGTTTTTAACAGGTTGGTTCGGCAGCCTCGCGGGCGACACATCATCCATTCGATGCACCTGCTCATGCAGATGTGGGTAGAGCGATGAGCTTGGCAGGAACATGCATGACAATAGGTAATGGCCTGATGTTAGCGAGAATACCCTGTATGCTCTCCATATCTTTTTATTTTGCGTCACGAAATAAATTTCACTGTAGAAACACTTGCAGGTGTGAGTAAAATGTATTATATTTAAGATATAGGAGTCTTAAATCTTATTCTAAGAAGAGGTCAATATGGTTCTGTCGAAAACCTGCAACCATGCCCTGCGCGCGACGCTTTATATCGCCGCCGCGCCGGATAGGACATTTGTCCCCATAGGCGAGATCGCCGACCAACTGGGCATTTCTTTCCATTTTCTCACCAAAATCCTGCAGATATTGACCCAGGAAGGCATTTTGCGTTCGTTTAAAGGGCCGAACGGTGGCGTTGCCTTCGCACGGCCGGCCGCAGAAATATCCATCCTGGAAATTATCATTGCCATCGATGGTCCGGCCCTGATGGAGAAGTGTCTGTTAGGATTGGCGCATTGCAGCGACGAGCATCCCTGTCCCATTCATTCACAATGGGTGCGCATACGGAGCCGATTACAAAATCTGTTCGCTGATACCAGCTTGAAGAAATTGGCGGATCGTGTCCACCATCAGGGTTATCGATTAGCCGACCGGTGAAACGGATGCCGGATATAAAAATGGGTGCACAGGACCAACGATCCATCACATAGTAAAAATAAAGAAAGGATTCAAACCATGAGTGAATTAATCAATAACGACCAAAAACGTAAAGATCTGTTGAAGCAACTGATTCAACAGCTGCACGATGGGATGGCGCCGGAGACGGTGCGCAAGCAGTTGGAAGACCTGTTAGGAAAAACGCCCCATGAAGACGTCGTCGCCGTGGAGCAGAAAAAACGAAAATCGAACGACAGGCGCACCCGTCTTTCAAGCGGCAGTTTTACGCCTGCAGAGTTGACCGCCGTGCTCAACACTTTGCCCTTTGACGTCACCTTTGTCGATAAGGACGACGTTGTGCGCTATTATTCCGAGGGAGCGGAATGCATTTTCCCCCGCAATCGAGCCGTACTCGGCCGCAAGGTGCAGGTCTGCCATCCTCCCAAGAGCGTCCATATCGTGCAAAAAATTCTCGACGATTTTCGCAGCGGTCGTGAAAGCATAGCGTCCTTCTGGATCAATATGGGCGGCAAGTTCATTCACATCGAGTACTTTGCCCTGCGCGACGAAAAGGGTGAGTATCTCGGCACGCTGGAAGTGACCCAGGATCTGACCCAAAAACGGCAATTATCGGGCGAACAGCGGTTGTTATCATACGCCGGAGGCGAAAAGCATGAATAACGAACAGACCGCATTGGATATCACACCGCAAACGCGTTTGGCGCAGTTGCTGCAGACCTATCCGCAACTGGAAAAAGTATTGCTCGACTTGTCGCCGGCCTTTGCTAAAGGGCCGCCTCTGGCAGCGAAACTTTTTTTCAAAAACACCTCACATTATCGGGTCATCAGAGCATGGAAATACCATCAAGCAATTTCTACTCGGATCTATCTCAGTATTATGATGACATGATCCGACGGCACGCACGCGGGCCGGAGGAGCGAGCCATGCTGCAGCGCTGGCAACAGCAATTGGGCTTTCACACGGCCTTCGATGAAATTCGTTCGCCCAGTCTGGTATTAGTGGCAAAGAAATAACCGGTAAATTTGTACGGTAATGGTTGATATTATTCGGATAAATGGGTATATTAGCATGACACCGATTCGATGCTTACAGGTTAATTAAGTAACCCTGTTGGTGGCACATTTTCAGTTCAGGTCGCGTATTAACACCGAATCTGGGAGTATCAATCCCCATTTCGCCGCGGTACAGACGCTTGCATCGTAGAAACCTCGATAAGCTGTATCGATCAGATCACACCGATTGTCCGATGAGGTGCTGTTATGGAGCAAAGATCGCGCAGAAAATTTATTGAAAACAGTTTGCTATTGGGATGTTATGCCGCATCCGGATTCCTCTATTCACCTCTATTCACATGCCGCAGCAGACAGGAGAGTAACTCAGCGACAAAGATTGGCGAGCAGGTGGATAACCAGCAACCGGCTCCTGCCGCAGCGGAGCCTTCCTATTTAAACCTGCACCGGAGCGGTGAGTTGAAAAAACGCGGTGAGCAGCTCTGGAATATGATGGGCCAATGTTGCCTCTGTCCCAGAGAATGCGGCGCCGATCGCCTCAACGGTGAGCGCGGTTTTTGTGGGGCCACGGCGCAGCTGGAGATTTCCGCGTATCATCCGCATCTCGGCGAAGAAGATTCCCTGGTCGGCAGCAATGGATCCGGCACGATTTTTTTCACCAACTGCGGTTTGCGCTGCGTTTTTTGCATCAACTGGGAAATCAGTCAGGGTGGTCGAGGCCAGGAAAAATCGCTGCAGCAACTGGCTGAGATGATGCTGCATCTGCAGCGCATGGGCTGCCACAATATCAATGTGGTGACGCCGACGCATTATTCGGCTCACATCCTGTTAGCGCTCGATATGGCCGCCGCCAAAGGTCTGCGCCTGCCGCTGGTGTACAACACCTGCGGCTGGGAGCGCCTCGAGATTCTACAACTGCTGGACGGCATTGTCGACATCTATCTGCCGGATTTCAAGTATGCCGATTCCGAGATGGCGGCAAAATATTCTTCACAGGCAGACACCTACCCGCAGGTAACTCGGCAGGCACTGCTGGAGATGCACCGTCAGGTGGGCACCGCCAAACCCGCCGACGACGGTCTGATGTATCGGGGATTGATGATCCGCCACCTGGTCATGCCCAACAACGTCGGCGGCACAAAAAAAG
>JAFGSU010000497.1 GCA_016934435.1 Candidatus Zhuqueibacterota bacterium
ATCCCGCTTACTTTTTTTATGAGCGTGTTGCTCAGCAAAAGCAGCGAAATGTTGATGCAACCCGGCATCGAGGAAGCGCTGCGGCTGGCCCTCAATGCCCTGCATGACCAGCTGGACCATACGGGCGAGCAATTGTGGTCGCAAGACCCGCAGCTCGCGACCATGCCCTCGGTTGAGATGCAGCGCCTGGGTATTCAATACATCGGACGCGTGGGATGGGAGGCCGATTCCTGCAGGTTCTATCCGCTCCAGCAGGCCGACCCATCGCATCCCGTTACCCCGGCAGACATATGGCCGGAAAACCTCGCAGCCTTTCAAAATCTTGATCGGCAGGGCATTTTATTCGGCGTGAATCAGGAACACCTTTATCAGTATCACCGCCTTGACAGTGATACCTGCCTGTACTTTCTGTCTTATATCGTGCCGCAAAATATCATCGATGCTAAGGATCAGCTGGATCGGGCGGTGAAAAATTATGCGAGTTTCGGTCTGCTGCGCGATACCTTTTTTGAACAGGGTTTGGTCTGGGCCATGGCGGTGCTGCTTATCCTCTTACTATCGCTGATTGCCATCTGGACGGCGCGCGGATTATCGCGTCAGATCAGTCAGCCGATTCAGGCCCTCACCGCCGCCATGCAACAGGTTGGCTCGGGCGATTTGAGTCGACGCGTGCAAGTTGCGGCCAGAGATGAACTAACTTTTTTGATTTCCTCCTTCAATCGCATGGCCGAAGATTTGCAAAACAGCCGTGCCAACCTGCAGCGCGCAGAACGGGTGGCAGCCTGGCGAGATGCTGCCCGTCAGGTATCGCATGAATTAAAAAATCCACTCACCCCCATTCAGCTCTCTCTCTTTCGTTTGCGCTCTACGCTGCCGCCTGAGGCCGTCGAGCATCCCGATTGTAAGGAAGCCTTTCGCATCATCGAAGAAGAACTAACATCCATGCGCCGGCTGGCCGATGAGTTCTCCGAATTCGCACGCATGCCGACCCTGACCTTCAAACCGGCTTTGATGCAGGATATTATCCGCCAGACCGTTCAACTGGTGGAAGCGGAAAATCCGGCGATTAAAATTGAATCCAATCTGGAAAATACCCGCTCCATTTTAGTGGATTGCGAGCAAATCCGCCGCGCCTTGCACAACCTGCTAAAAAACGCCGCCGAAGCTTCTTCCCCGGGCGACGCTATACATGTATCACTGAAAAACCTGACGGACCATGAAAAACAGTTGCAAATCGTCATCCGCGATCAGGGCTGCGGCATGGATGCCGATACCCTGCAAAAAGCAACCGAGGCGTACTTTACTACCAAAAAGCACGGCAGCGGATTGGGATTATTAATAGCGCAACGAATTATCTTCGAGCACCAGGGGCGTATGCGAATAGAAAGCCGGGCGGGCAAGGGCACAACCGTATATATCGATCTCTGAATGGCGGGGAATCGTTGTACGCCTGCTTAATGGATAGACAGGATGGGGAAACGCATCGATTGAGCGAAAGTCTTTTGCGGACAGGAAAAGCATCTTGCCATCTATGATTTTACGACAGACCGGCCGTCGGCGCCTATTTCCATACAACCTGATGCTAACCATAGCGCAGGCGATTATCGGGCGATTCTTTCTGATTGACGAACCCAATCACCCGCATACGGCAGGGATAGCCCCCTCTCTGCATGCTGCAATTTCCCCAGAGCGCACAGCGCACCGAACAAAAAAGCTCATGATCCTGCTGTTTTTCATGCCACAGGCCCTCGGCCGTTCCATTGTGTCTGAACCTGGGCTGGACCATCATCTTGTTGAAAAACAACTGTTGTACGATCTGACGCACATCGTAGGCGGCGCCCTGCTCCCGCCCCATGAGCAAATCCGGTCTTCCTTCCTTGATGGCTCGCCGCAAAAGCTCGTCATAATGGACATGATGCAAATGGTGCACCTGAAGGCCGAGGATGTCGTTGGCAGCTATAACCGATGCCATGCCTTCTTCGTAATCCTGACGGGTTTCCAGCATGTTAAGGACGATTCGCGGTCTGAAGGCGTTGATGGTCTGCTGCCATTCCTGAAAAATCTCTTGACCTAATTTTTTCACCTCTGAAGTCAGAAACCGCAACGTCGGTGTGGAAGAAAGTTCATCAATATGAATATGTTCCCGGATGATGTCGGCGACCTGGACCTGTTTGCGGAAATGCCGGGTCAAATAGCGGAACAGGCATATTTTGATAAAGTTATAGCCGTTCTGAATGGCCAGCGGTTCGGGTGTGATCACGACGATACCCATGCCTGCCTGGATAAAAAAGTCGAGTTCGTTAAAAGCCGTGCCGGCGCCGATGTCCAGCAAAATATAATCACCAAGTAATTGGCGAAAGTGACGGATCAAACGATATTTTACGCCGTACTTGATATTGGCCAATCCAATGGCGTGCGGAGCCCCGGAAAGTAGAAAAAGATTGGGAAAGCAGGTTTCCAGTAACAGGTCGTTCAGGTCAGGGTATTTATTTGTCAGGAAATCGCGTATAGTGACGGGTGGATTGACTATTCCCAGCGCTTGATGCAGGTTGGCGCCGCCGAAATCCGCATCAGCCACAATCGTCCGATAGCCGGCTTCGGCCAGCGCTATCCCCATGGCGGCGGTGAGCACGGTTTTGCCCACGCCTCCTTTACCACCGGCAATAGCGATGATCCGAGGATTAAAAGTTGCCTTTTCTATAGCTGTTCCTTTACCTTATATTAGAGTCCGGGTTCTGCAGCGAACTCTTTTTTTTTATCAAAGGAAACAGAAGGATGCCTAGCTTAATAGCATTTTGCTCAAACAGTTATATATAATTACAAAAAAAAATATTGCCAAGCGGAACGGTGGTATTAACGAAAC
>JAFGSU010000498.1 GCA_016934435.1 Candidatus Zhuqueibacterota bacterium
ATATCGATGCCGCCCTTGCTCAGGTAAAACCGCTAGACTGTACAGTTTGTCGTGAATTTTTACAAGTCGCCCCGTTTTTTCGCCGATTGATCAGGTTGATTCGGCGGTGTAGCTTTTAAACAAATAAGCGATTTCCTCGAGCCCGTCTTCGATCGACCAGGTCACCGCCTGAGACAATAAATCCAACAGGATCACGGCATTGACCGCTGCATCCTGACTGATGGCGGCCTTCAAACGCCGCGCCATCGCCCGATTAACCGTTTTCAGGTTGTCATAGATCTCGGTCAAACCAGCGATATCGTAATCATGGGACAAGCCTTTCTTGCTTTTGAAATATTGGGCCAACAAATACATTGATGTCGTCCGATAAATAGCCTCCTCTTCGCCGGATAATGGCACATGAAAACGCGCCATCGGTTTCAAATAAGCGGTATGGGGACAAGCACTGGTGGCCATAATCAACCCCAACACCGAACTGACGGCGCGTTGGGCTGTCGTGCGGGCGTTGATTACTCGATCGGGAGCGATAATGCACACGTCCATTTCCGTATACGAGGCCAAGGAAGAGCATAAATCAATCAACGGCATCAGATTTCTCGCCACCGGACAATAGGGAGTCTCCTTTACCTTTAATGGACAGTTGGGACATTGTTCAAAATCCAGTTTGACCCAATCAGGCAACCCGGCCTCTTCCGGGGGGATCAACGCAATAGTTCGCCTATCGATCTTAATATCAATTTGGCTAAGCGTTTGGTCCGGCAATTTAAACTGATAACAGTAATTCAGAGGCGTGTCGTCGGTGTTTATATCCATCAATACGGCCTGGCGGGTTCTCTTTTAGGGATTCGCACACCACCCTATTCGACCACAATCGATGAATAGGTGAAGACTGATGCACTCGGTTTTTAGAATATAGCGCAGGCCCTAACAAATGAAAAGCCGACTTTTTTCGACTATATTATCGGTATGAGTTATTATTTATTGCAGCTCAACCTTTACGTTTGCAATCATGTCCCCAGAAAAACCAGCCAGAATCCTGTTGGTCGACGATGAAACCAATGTGCTGCGCGCATTAACGCGTATTTTAAAACGCTATGAACTGGAAACTTTCACCAGCGGCGAAGAAGCTTTGTTAATAGCCAGGGAACAACCGTTCGACCTGGTCATTTCCGATTTCCGTATGCCCGGCATGGATGGCGTGCAGTTTTTGTCTCGTTTCATGCAATTTCAGCCCGAGACGATCCGCATCATCCTGACCGGTTACGGCGATCTCGACAGCGCCCAATCGGCGATTAACGAAGCCGAAGTTTTCCGCTTCATCAATAAGCCTTGGAGCCATACCGACATCGTTAATGCCATTCAGCAGGGTCTGGAACATAAAAGGATATTGGAGGAAAACAAGCGCCTGGCCGATCTGGTCAGGGATCAACAAAAATTGCTAGCGAAAAAGGACGCTTTATTGCAGGCGCTGGAAGCCGAAGAACCCGGCATCACTCAGGTCAACTGGGACGAAAATGGCGCTATCTTATTGGACGAAGACGATTTAAAAGATTTCGAGTGATCTAATCCTGGTCTTGCTCCAAGCTCGTTTTGTTTGACGCATCGCCCAAACGCGCTTTAATCTCCAGCTTATCGCCCACCCGCTCGCGTAATGCGACAATTTCATAGATCTTTGCCTTATCCAAGACGCAGTTTTTAAGAAATAGGCGGCCATTATAGCGAACCTCATCGATTTCCATGCCGGGCTCCAATTGAGTCCAGGAAATATCGACGAGCGGACGCACGGTCTCGACTTCCATTTGCGTCAACACCTCGATAAAGGCGTCGACGACCTGAGGATCGTAAAAAGTAGCCTTCTTGCTGCGCAGTCGACTCAATACATCTGCCACCGTCATCGTTTGCCCCGTCATCGTCCCCTCCAGGAAAGATAAATAATCCCTGACTACCGCCAATATTCGAGCGCCGAGCGGGATCTGTTCACCTGCCAGCCCTTCCGGATAGCCGCTGCCATCGAAATGTTCAAACTGATAACGAATCAACACGGCCGCGTCTCTCAGCGGCGCCATGCTTTTCAACAAAGCCTCTCCCTCAGGGGCATGACTTAAGTAACGTTCGCGTATATCGCGAGTCATGGTATAAAAGGGCTGACTCAGCAAGCGATCGTCCAAGCCTATCTTGCCGATCTGGAATAGCAGCCCGGCATAAAGGATCGTTTTTTTATCCTCGTCAGGCAACGCCAGTTTACCGGCCACTTTATGCGCCACCTCGGCGATATATTTTGCATGTCCACTTTTGATGCCTGGACGCATTTCGATAATGCGGGCAAAGGTCTTGATCGTGTCGGTGTATTGCTTTTTCAGGGTCTGATGGGCTTTATCGAGTTGTTTAAATGAAGCCTTCAATTGCGCGGTACGTTGTTCGACCTTCTCCTCCAGTTGAGCATTCAGCCCCTTCAACTGTCGGTTTTGCTCATCGATAATCTCAAACAATTGCCCCCTTTCTTCGCTCAGGCGTTTTTGTTCCAAGGCCCTTTTCACCAAACCCTTGAGCTCGGCATCGTCCCACGGTTTATGGCAATAGCTGTAAATTTTTCCACGATTGACCGCGATAATCGTAGACTCCAGGTCGGCAAATCCGGTCAAAAGAATACGCACTACCTCAGGCCAACGTTCCGCCGCGCGGCTTAAAAATTCCGCGCCATCCATTTGCGGCATGCGCATATCGGAAATGACCAGATCGATCTCCTCTCGCTCCAATACTTCTAACGCCTCCACGCCGCTCCCGGCCATCTGAATGTGATATTCGCCATCTCTGAACAATCTCCTCAAGGCTTTCAACACATTAGCCTCATCGTCGACAAATAAAAGCTTGAACGGCTTATGTTGCAACATGACTTCAGACATGGCGGACTCGCACTATCCGTTAAGGGGAAAATAAATTCTGAATCGGGTGCCCTTGCCAACGGTCGAATCGATCTCTATTTTTCCATTATGATCCTGAACGATTTTATAGGTCAACGACAAACCCAGGCCAGTGCCTTCGCCCACTGGTTTAGTGGTAAAAAAAGGATCAAAGATCTTATGCTTGATTTCGTCCGGTATCCCCTTACCACTATCCTCGACTTCCACCCATAACCAATCAAGCGCTTGATAACCGGTGCGGATGGTAATATCCCCGAACGCCTCGATGGCGTGAGCGGCGTTCACCAGCAGATTCATGAACACCTGATTAAGCTGGGAACCGACGCATTCATAAGGCTTTAAACCCGCATATTCCTTATGGATCTTAGCCCTGTATTTCAATTCGTTATAGACTATGTTCAATGTCGCATCAAGACCCTCTTCGATATCGAACATTTCCCGCTTCTGGGCTTCGATACGGGAAAAGTTACGTAAGTCCTGAACAATTTGTTTCGCACGAGTCGCGCCTTCCATCGACTCATGGACCAGGCTACGCAAGTCTTCCTGAATAAAATCCAAATCCAGATCTTGCTTCAATTGTCGATAGGCTTGAACCTGAACATGATCCGACGGCAACTGGGCCGCCAATTGCCTAGCCATGTCGCTAACTTTTTCCAGATCGCCCAAGTATTCCTGCAAGGTATGCAGATTGGAGTTGATATAGCCTAAGGGATTGTTGATTTCATGAGCGACCCCGGCCGCTAACTGGCCGATGGAAGCCATTTTTTCCGCCTGCACCAGCTGCAGTTGCGCATCTTGCAACTGTCGGTTAAGCGCCATTTGCTCCTGTTTTTCCTGTTCCAGCTTCTCGGCCGATGCCTGTAATTCGACGGTACGTGCTTCGACCGCCTGCTCCAGGTTCTGCTCAATGTGCTTTTGCCGGGTAAAATCAATCGCGCAGCCCATATGACCAACCAGACGACCATTTTTATGAGTCCTCGGCACGACGGTTTCCAGCAACCATCGTACCGACATGTCCTGACCGATCACCTGATATTCCGTTTCCATCGCCTTGTTCTGCTCGAGCATCGAGGCATAAAACCGTCGCATCCGTTCCCTGTCTTGAGTATGAATGACCTCAGGCCAATGTCGATTGAGTTGCTCACAGGCCCGTCCGGTCAAAACTTGCCATTGCCTGTTGCAATAAATGCGCTCGCCCTGTTCATTGCTGACCCAGATATAAGCCGGCAAGGTATCCGCCAATTCTTTAAAATGCGCCTCGCTTTCCCGCAAGGCGCCATAAAGATTATCTTGCAGCATATCGACGGTGTTTTGCTGAACGTCGGTATCATCGATAGGGGCCGAGGTAACCTGCGCCATC
>JAFGSU010000499.1 GCA_016934435.1 Candidatus Zhuqueibacterota bacterium
AGGAGAATACCAATTACCCATTTTACAAAAGCAGTAAAGATAAAGGTTTCATCGAGGCGTGCGAAGCGCTGCTGGCCGACAAGCTGATCACCTTGCAGTGGTGGGAGGAAGACCGCGGCCAGGATGGATTCTACACCATCGATCCGGGTGAAGTGGCGGGCGCTGATTATTTTTCCGCAAGCGTCGTTACTTCCAGAGGCGCGGGCAAGGCTTTTTGTTTTTACCACCGTCCGGACGGTGTGGTGGTGGGTTTCTGGAAAAATCAGTATTCGGCATTGAGTCCGGATGACGGCAAGACCTGGACCAGGATCGCGCAAAATAAAACCTTATGGACCTGTGGCGCCAAGACCTGGGCGCAGCGCACCGAGGACGGTCGTTATGCCATCGTGCACAATCAGTCGGTAACGCGGCGCAATCGTTTCCCGATGATCGCCATCACCAGTCAGGACGGCCGGATGTTCGACGATATGCTCTGCCTGAACGGCGAGGTGCCGCTGCGACGGTACCGCGGGATTCATAAAAATATCGGCACACAGTATTTCCGCGGTATCATCGAGGGCAACGGCGATCCGCCGGGCAACGATATGTGGATCGTCTACAGCATGAACAAGGAAGATATGTGGATTTCGCGGGTCACCGTGCCCATCACCGGTGAGGTTAAAACGCCGGTTGCAGATGATTTTGATACAGCGGAAACGGAGATGGACCTGAAGCAGTGGAACCTCTACACGCCGAAATGGGCGCCGATTCGAGTGCTCCACGATGGAGAAGGGAACAATCGCTGGCTGGAGTTGCGCGACGAGGAGCCGTACGATTATGCGATGGCGGAACGCATTTTCCCGCAAGCTGCTGTGGTGGAGATCGAATTTCGCGTCAATGCGAAAGAGGCGCCGCAGGGATATATGCTGCAGATCGAAGTGCAGGACCGCAACGGCAAGCGGCCCATGTGTCTGAGCATCGATAATGAATGGCTCGCCGCCGACCACCGCACCATCAGCGCCACCGCGGTTGCCATCAAAATGGAGCGCTGGTATACTGTCCGGCTGAGCATGGATTGTACAGCGCAGAATTATGATGTATATCTGGATGGCAGGCCGGCCATCGAGGATGTTCCTTTTGCCGAAAAAGTCACTTCCCTGGAGAAAATTGTATATCGTACCGGTCCGTATAGAGGCATGGTGTCGCCGGAGATCGTCGACGAAGCGGTGCCCAGGTCAACCGGTCTGGATTCGGAAGATTTACCCGGCGCGGATGAAAAAGCGCCGCTGTGCCGTTACTGGATCGATGATGTGCGGACAAAGTGAGATGCTGTCATAAAACAAAGCAAAGCGGATTGACGAACCAAAAAATATTTCACCCGATTGGATCTTAACGCAGTGTTATCATAAAATTTTTCATAAACGTAGAATTTTTATTAACGCCGAGTTCGCAGAGCGCGCAGAGGAGGCCTGAATTAGAATTATTGCAAGATGGAATCAAACGCGTGTTAAATAATTTGCCCGAGTAAATTTCAAAAATACTCTGCGAAGCGGTTAGGTTTGTTTAGGCAGATATTTATTTAAACGCCGAGGCCGCCGAATGCCGCCGAGAAAAATTAACAACTAATTGCTATTTCGAGATTAATAATGAAAAACTTTTATTTACAGGTAATTTTTATAGCGTTCTGGATAACCGGCTCCCTCGCCTTTGGAGGTCCCGGATATAATGTAAAAGAATTCGGCGCCGGCGGTGGAGGAATCGTCTACGACACCGCAGCGGTGCAGGCGGCCATCGATTCCGCCTATAACCGTGGCGGTGGTACGGTCTGTTTTCCGGCCGGTACCTATTTGATCAAAACCATCGTCCTGAAAAACGACGTCGGGCTCCATCTCGATCACGGCGCGGTCCTTTTGGGCAGCGCCGAGCTCAATCAATTCGATCCTCAATTCGGTTCCTTCATCGACAGCGGCGGCCGGCGATTTGGAACCTGCCTTATTTTTGCACGGGAAGCGCAAAATATTTCCATAACCGGGCATGGTGTGATCGATGGGCAGGGATATGAAAAGTACTATCCGAAGGAAAAAGGACTTGCCAGGCCGTCCATCATCCGGTTTATTTGCTGCCGTAATGTGAGGATCGAAGATGTCAGGCTGATCAATTCCGCGGCCTGGGTGCAGCACTATATCGATTGTGACGATCTGCTCATCCGCGGCATCACCGTCAACAGCTACGCCAACAAGAACAATGACGGCCTCGACATCGAAGGCTGCCAGCGTGTGGTGATCACCCAGTGCAACATCAGCAGTGAGGACGACGCCGTCGTGCTCAAAACCCTGAGCCGCCGCCCCTGCAAAGACGTGGTCATCAGCGATTGCATCGTCTCCGGCCTGAAATCGGCTATCAAGATCGGTACGGAATCGGCCGGCGATTTCGAGAACATTGCCATCAGCAATTGCGTTTTTTACGGCACCCGCGGCATCAGTCTGCTCAGCGTCGACGGCGGCACCATCCGCAATATCACCATCTCCAATATTTCCATGCGCGACTCTTACGCGGTGATCGTGATGCGTCTGGGGAGTCGCATGCGGCCCTATGCGCTGAGTGAAGAAGAGCGGCCCCAGGCACCGGGCGCGTTCCGACAGATCATGATTCATAATATTCAGGCAACCAGCGTCACCGAGAGCAATGATTTTATCTCCGGTATTCCCAATGCCCCTATCGAAGATGTCATATTGAGCAATATCCGAATCACTTACAAAGGCGGCGGCAAAAAATCGGATTCCGAACGGGAGATTGAGGAACTGACGGATGAATATCCCAAGGCTAAAATGTTCGGCGTCCTGCCTTCGTACGGCTTTTATATTCGACACGCTAAAAACATCAGGATCAGCGATGTGGAGCTATCGTACGATGAGCCCGATCTGCGGTCGGCGGTAGTGTGCGAGGATGTAGCCGACTTGCAGATGATGGGTATGCGCATTCAATCGGGTGAGAACTCGGCGCCGTTGATCCGGCTGAATGCCTGTCGCAACGTCCGCATATGCGATTGCCGCCCGACGGCACCGGTGGATGTCTATCTGGAGGTACGAGGCGGTATGAGTCAAGATATTGAGGTGGCCGGCTATGCACCACGATGGGCGAAGAAAAGCCTTGCCCTGGGCAAAGGCGTGTCCGGGAAAGAGATAGTGCTGCGAAAAACCGACTAAATAATGTCATCCATGAACGCTTGAACCGTACCATAAATCGGAATTTGAGATGGGTATTAAAATGAATTTAGTAGCGGAGAAAATAGAGCGCCATCGAGCGTTTTTGCATCGGCAAAATGCGGATCGGCCGCTGTTTGGCTGCGTATACGGCTGGGAGAACGTCAACCGTTACACCGGCGATCCGGCCGGATTTTTTCCCGCCGGTGAGGTGCACTTTGATGATATCAGTTGCGAGAGATTCCGGCCAATGTATCGCAGCTATGCCGGTAAGCTGGACGATTCGGATGATTGGCTGGCCACGCTGGAACCCCTGCCTTTTTTCCCGTGGTGTGAAGCCGCCGCCGGCTGCGCGGTGAAATATACCGGAAAAAACTTTTGGTCATCGCGCACCATCGATGATCTCTCTGACGAAAGATTGGCAGAGCTGGTGCATCGTTTCCGCGACCGGCTGAAATCTCTGCGAGAGTCTTTGACGGATCGCATTGAAAAACCGCCGCGCGCCGCTGCAACATGGCCGGAAAAGTACGGTGATTTTATCGACTATCTCACCGAATATTTCGGCGACCGCCATCCCATCGGACAGACCATCCTGCGCGGGCCGCTGGACATTGCCGCCGCGGTCATGGGCGAGGAAGCCATGATCCTGCAAATGTTTCAGCAACCATCACTGATGACGGAATTCCTCGAACTGGCCGGCGAACTGTTCATGCTTTTCATCGATGTGCAAACCAGGTATATGCACTCGTTCGCCGGCGGGTTTGTGATCGGCACCTATTACGTCTGGACGCCGGCTCGAAACATCCGCATGCAGGAGGATGCGATGGCTTTATTGTCGCCGGATATGTATCGCCGGTTCGCCCATCCTGTCGATTGCGCCATCGCCGCTGCAGCGGGATGGACGCTCTTCCACATCCACGCGGCCGGACTGCATCACCTCGATGCGTTATTACTGAATGACGGTATAAATATTTTCCAGGTATCAAAAGACGAAGGTGTAGAGCTATCGGCCATTTTACCGCAGTTGTTAAAAATACAGCGTGCCCAAAAATGCCTGTTGCTGAAAGGCCGCTTGAATCGTGATGATCTACACCTGATCAAATCGAACCTGCATCCGGCCGGTCTCGGTCTGCAGGCGGTGGTGCTGGATGAAAACGAGGCGGAAGAGATGAGATTATTTATTGATGTAAACTATTGATTTATTCGCAGGAGAATGACAGACTAGTCGTTTCAAAATGCTTGAATTTTGGTAATATTGAGTATCAAAATCTATCACAAACAGTCATACAGCTAAAATGAAAAGGAGATTTGGATGGTTATCGTAAAATTACAAACTTTGCCGGTGCAATGGATTTTTAAATTTTTGATCGTGATCTGGCTACTTGCCATGATATCCGGTCGAAGCGAGGCGCAAACCATCGCCGCCTGGCCTTTTGACGAAGCAATGGGCGTCTACCCGAGTACGGTCTTGAGTGATGTCGGCCCCAACGATTATCCCATGGTCCTGGGTCCGGGGGGACAGATTGTCCCCGGCAAATTCGGCCATGCTCTGCAGCCCCTCGAGCAATCTGAGCATGCCCGGGCAATGCAGAGATTGCGACAGCGCGGTGCCTCTCTTTCGGAAGGAGCTAACTTTGGTTATGTCTCCCTAC
>JAFGSU010000500.1 GCA_016934435.1 Candidatus Zhuqueibacterota bacterium
ACTCTTACCGCTCAATGACGGCTACTATCATCCCTTTGAAATGAGCAAGGTTTTCCTGGGCGACAGCAACAGCCTCAGCATCGTCGATCCGGGCGGCGTGGTCCACGCCTGTGCCATCAAAAAACAGTTCATGCCGTACGAGATGACCGCCAGCAAAGCCTGCTCCGCGCAGATCGTCTTTGCCGGCTACGGCATCACCGCGCCGGAATACAACTATGACGACTATGCCGGCATCGACGTCGACGGCAAGATCGTTTTCGTGCTCAAACGCGGACCGCGGCAGGCGGACCCGGACAGTCCGTTCCTGCTCAAAAGCGATCATCCGTATCTGAAGAATGAGGAAAAGATCAACAACGCCATCGAGCACGGCGCCGTCGGCATTATGATGGTGACCGATCCGCTGCATAACCGCCTGCTGACGCCAAAAGGATTTCCCTGGCCGAGCCTCTACAAAGGCTTTCCGCCGGATGCGGTGCCGCTGACGCTGGCTAAAACCGAACATAAAAAAATTCCCGCCGTTCAGGTCGGTGAGCGGGTCATCAAGCTGCTCTTCGGCAGCGTCGATTCGTTGAAAAAGATTCAGACGGGTATCGACAGCACCATGCAGCCCCACTCCTTTCCGCTCAGCAGCTATAGCGCTCTCATGCAGACATCCACCCGGCGCGAGCTGTTGACCGCGAACAATATCGTCGGCTTTTTGCCCGGTTCCGACGATAAATTGAAGGAGGATATCATCGTCGTCGGCGCCCACTATGACCATATCGGTTATCAAAAAAATGCCCCGGCGGATCAGGACAGCATCTACAACGGCGCCGACGATAACGCCTCGGGCACCGTGGGCGTCATGCAGCTAACAAAAGCCTTTATGGCGGAAAAAAAGAAACCCAAACGCTCGATCCTGTTCATGACCTTTGCCGGAGAAGAAAAGGGACTGTTCGGGTCGTATGCCTACGTCGACTATCCGCTCTTCCCGCTGCAAAAAACTATCGCCATGTTCAATTTCGACATGATCGGCCGCAACCATCCCGATACCCTGTTCATACGCGGCAGTGAGACCAGTTCCATGTTGAAAAAGATCGTGGAAGAGGAGAACAAAAAAATCGGGTTTACCCTGATCACCGGCGATGAGAAAAGATATCGCGGCACCAGCGACTATCGTCCATTCATGAAGAAAGGGATTCCGGTATTGTATCTGCATACCGATACCCATGAAGACCTGCACAAAGTGACCGACAGCGCCGACAAGATAGACTTTGAGAAGATGAACCGGGTGGTTAAACTGGCCTATCGCATGATCTGGAACCTGGCCAACAGCGATAAACGGCCGGTTTTTGAAGGGAAAAAATAATCCAAAAGAGTGCAGCCGTACAGGCTGTAAGAATATTCATAATCTAAACAATGGTGTTAGAAACGGAGGCAAATTGTATGAAAAAGTCATGTTTGGTGGTAATGGTTTTGGTGTGCGCCTGCGCCTTTGCCCAGGGCCCCTTCACGCTGGTATATAAACCCGAGGTGGGGAAAACCTACACCTATGCCGTCGAGTCGCAGCAGACACTCACCCAGGAAATGGGCGGCCAGGAGATGGTAAACGAATCTCAGGCGATGAACAAAATTGCCCTGACACCGCAGTCGGTGACTGAAAACGGCGATTTCGTCCTCATCGCCCAGTATGTTGAGAAAATCACCAAGATCAAAAATTTTCGCATGGACACCACGTTTGTCGAGGAGGATCAATGCGGCAAAAAAATCGAACTGCAATTAACTGCCCTGGGCGAGACGCTTGCCGTGACGGAAATCGATTCATTCCCTCGAGGCAGAGGCATGATGCGTATGGTAAACCTGGATCCCAAAATTGCCTTCAGACACTTTTTCCGGGAGCTTCCGGAGACGCCGGTGAATGTGGGCGATACCTGGACAAAAGCGAGGACCGATACCGTGGAGGTGATGCGTATGAACCTGATCGTCACCGCGGAAGTGGATTATAACCTCGTCGCCGAGGAGGAAAAACTGGGATTTCAGTGTTTAAAAATAACCTTCACCGGCCCCATTACCATCGAAGGTCAGGGCAGCCAGGGAGGAAACGACTTTTTCATGGAGGGATCGGGTAAAGCGGAAGGCACCTGCTATTTTGCGCCGGCCGAAGGATTGCTCATTGCCGATGATGTGCTCACCGACCAGGAAATGACCATCGCTATTACCGGACAAAATAATATGACCATCCCGCAGACGACGTCGACCCATGCGACGATGACTCTGGTGCCATAATCTCATTACATTTATGAGTAGTCCACCTTCGAGGTGGCCTACACATGAAATGATCCAATTTTATGGACACCTCGTTCAAAAAACTGTTAGATAAAGGTATAGCTATGAAACGTCGTGCAATATTCTTTGTCCTGACTTGCATGCTGAGTTTAGCTCTGTTCTTCCTTCAAGTTCTGCTCGCATTCCCGGCCGATGATCAACTAAGGCCGGAAATATACCAACAGCGGCGGACGCAATTGATGGCCGAATGGGACAGCAGCAGCATCGCCGTCTTGTACAGCGGCGATGTGAAAATGCGCCTCGCCGATGTAGCGCATCGTTTTCGCGCCGAAAACAATTTCTACTATCTTACGGGATGCGAAGCGCCTTCTTCGGCCTTGTTGCTCATCCCGGCGGGTACGCTGGTGAGGGGGGAAACAGTTAGAGAGATTTTGTTCCTGCGACCGCAGTCGGGCAGCTATTACGGGAATGCGACCGCCCACGAAGAGGCCCCCGGCTTTGCCGGATTCAGCGCCGTGTTGCCTTACGATGAGTTTACCGATTATTTGAATACACTTTTGCCCGAGAGTAAAACGCTTTACGTTTCCGACTGGCCGACGCCCGCCTTTATCTATGATGTTTTGTCGGGGAATAAATATTTTCTCGAAAATGAAGGCAAAAAAGCGTTAAAGAAAAAATATCCGGGATTGCAGATTAAATCGCTCACCCGGCAGATGATGGCTATGCGATGCATCAAATCGCCGCAGGAGCTGGCGTTAATGCAGCGAGCCATCGACATCACCTGCGATGCGTTTGCGGAAGCGGCGCGCAGCGCCGAACCCGGCATGTATGAGTATGAACTACAGGCGGCCATCGAGTACGTATATATGCGCATGGGCGCAGAGGACAAAGGTTTTCCCTGCATCATCGGCTCCGGTGCCAATTCCTTGATTTTGCACTATGATGCAAACAGACGACAGATGCAGGACGGCGATATGGTGGTGATGGATATCGGCGCCGAATATCACGGCTACAGCGCGGACCTGTCGCGCACGATACCGGTGAACGGCAGGTTTTCGCCGGCACAGAAGGATATCTACCGGATCGTCCTGAATGCAAACCGGAAGGTGATCGAAGCGGTAAAACCCGGCGTCACCATAAGGGACCTGGACAGGCTGGCGCAGAAACTGATCGCCGAAGGGCTGCTCGCTCTGGGCCTGATCAAGGAGGAGAGCCAGGGACGGCGCTTTCTGCCGCACGGCGTTAGTCATGCGCTGGGGTTGCAGGTGCACGATGTCGGCGGCGGCGAACCTCTAACGCCGGGATTTGTGCTCACCGTCGAACCCGGTATCTATATTTCTCCCGAGTTCGAAGGCGTCGACGAAAAGTACTGGAACATCGGCATCCGCATCGAGGACGACGTGGTGGTCACCGAAACCGGCTGTATGGTGCTGACGGCCAGGGCGCCGAAGACGATCGCCGGAATCGAAAAACTGATGAAAGCCAAAGGCATCGGCAATCATCCCTTGC
>JAFGSU010000049.1 GCA_016934435.1 Candidatus Zhuqueibacterota bacterium
ACCTATGTCAACATCATGTCGCAATACCGGCCCATGTACAAAGCGTTCGACTATCCGGAGATCGCCCGCAAACTGACACGGCAGGAGTACAGCCGGGCGGTGAAATGGGCGCGGGATGCGGGATTGACCAACCTCGATATTCAGGGATGGACCTTATGGTAAACGGATAATAAAATTCAGTGGCGATTTTAACCCTTGATTATTTCCCCACGAATTATTAAATAATCTTATATCGTTTCCGACCGTCCAACGATATCGAATTTTTTCACCGATTCTGTATAATGTTATATCGCTAACCTGCGGGGCGGCGCCTGATCTTTTCCGTTTACCTGATAAAGCAGAATTCAGGTCAAAGTGTGGTCATTGAAATGAGACGCTCTCAAGTATACATCACCATCTTTATGGCGGTATCGTCCGCCGCCGGTCAAACCGTAATCATCAATGAAATCGCCTGGATGGGTACGCCGGCAAGTTATACCGACGAATGGATCGAGCTATACAACATGACGCCCGACAGCATTGATCTGAACAACTGGACGTTAAGGGCTGCCGACGGAGCGCCGCAGATATTATTGCAGGGCCGCATCGCCGGTTACTGCTATTATGTGCTGGAACGTACCGACGACCAGACCATTTCAGACTATCCGGCGCAGCAACTCTACACCGGCAATCTCGGCAACGATGGCGAACACCTCATCCTCGAGGACAGCAGCGGTTTTGTGATGGATCGGGTTGATTGCTCGACGGAATGGTTTGCGGGACAAAACAGTCCGGACAAATTTACCATGGAGAAAAAACATCCCCGGGCGCCAGGCTCTTTAACCGTGAGCTGGGGGAATAACAACGGTTTGATCAAAAACGGCCTGGATGCCGACGGCAATCCGATCAATGGTACGCCGGGGGCGCAAAACAGTATATATACAACAACAGGTGTGACGAGCGGCCTTCATCCGAGCGAAACATATGAATTGGCTAATTTCCCCAATCCGTTCAAAATCGGCACGACCATCCGATTCAGGCATTTCTCCCATCAGCCCGTACAGGTGACCGTCATTATTTATGATGTAATGGGGCATCGGGTGAAGGTTTTGCTGAATGCGAACATATCTACCGGTTACCATTCCGTTGTCTGGGATGGAAGAGACAACCACGGCAGGTACCCCGGGAGCGGTATGTATATTTGTGCTCTGCAGGTGGCAGGGAAAGGCGTGCTCAGAAAACGTGTTTTACTGCTAAGATGACGTTTGCCGCTGCCGGTAATCAATTTTTTTTCAGTAATGAGGGTGTCCAAAAAGTTCAGAGAATCTCAAGAATCCAGTTTTCTCGCCGGCAAGTGGGCGAGGCAAAGGGTGAGGGTAACCCTTTATTCCCATTGCGATTAAGTGTAGCCCACCTGGAAGGTGGACCACATAAATATTAATTCTTTGATTACTTTTTGGACAAACTCTTTTTCAGCGCCGACACGTTGGCGCTCCCCAAATCTCGCATTTGCTGTTCGAAAGTCGCTATCATTTTTTCACGCAACAACGGCGGAATCTGACATGCAGCCCGATGTCCTGGTGCAATCATCTTTGTTATTCGGCAACCATAGCCGGGGTATCCAGCGAATCATCGAGCGCCAATAGTTTATGCCGTTCAGCAAAAAAGTCAGGTAAAAGATCGCTACGGCGCTGCGCGGTTGCGAATTGAGCATGGTAAAAGTGCCATTATTCCCGCAAGGACCTAAAGAAGAATGTCATTGCGAATCCGCCGCAGGCGGATGAAGCAATCCCCGCCATAAGGCAGGCCACCCAAAACCTTGCCCTTATGGCGGAGATTGCTTCGTTCCAACGCAGCCCTGATGATAATTGATACTAACGTTCCTCCACTCGCAATGACATTCTTTTTTTTGTACATTCAGAGAGGATGGCATCTTTGCCATGCTCAACTTGCGATGACATCTTTGTTTTATATCATCAGAAAGTGACTACACTTCTATATCCTGAAATTCAGCCCAAATCCCAGCCGAAAAATGCTGGTATCGTTGATCAGGGTTCAGCGCGGCTCGATGAACGGCCGCACGCTGGAGGATAGGCGCCCCAGCTGCAATCCGACGAAGAGATTCAAACCGGTGTCCATGGTTTCGGCTCCTTCGGCCAGCGCCAATCCGGCGCCTGCATAGAAAGTGTGCCTGCGGCCGGTTAAAGCGGCATCGAGATTCACCTGCCAGCTGTTATCGCCTTCGAGGAAAAACATCACGGCGTTAGGATAAAATTCAAGAAAACGATTCACCGGCAATCTAAACTGCCCGCCCAGGCTCCAGACCTCGGCATCGAAATCGTATTCGCCGCGAATGCCGACCGACGGTCATTTAATTTTCTCATTTGTAATTCCCGGTCCGCGACCTAACTCTTGCGACTTAAATAATTTTTCCTTACCTTTCATCTCACATTTTTCAAGCAGCGATTCGGTGCCTGCAGTTTAGTACGTTAATCCTGTGGGTAGAACGTAATCCGCCCGCTTCGCTGGTTAGCACAGAATTCAGAGTAAGAAAGGAGCGTTATGAAACGAATGATTTTTGCCATGTTATGTGTTTTATTTGTGTTGAGCTGTGTCTCGACGCAACAGCAAACCAATCCCCTGTTGCAGGATTTCGACACGCCATTTGGCGCCCCTCCGTTCGAGCAGATCAAGGAAGCTCACTACCTGCCGGCCATTCAGGAGGGTATCCGCCAGCAAAAAGCCGAAATCGACGCCATCGTCAACAA
>JAFGSU010000501.1 GCA_016934435.1 Candidatus Zhuqueibacterota bacterium
AAAAAGGGCATCATCACCATCAGCGTGCGCATGGGCACGCCGCAATTAGCCGCGGATGTGACTAACGCTTATATCGAAGAGTTGGATGCGGTCAACCAGGAAAAAGGCGTCTCACGGGCCAAGAACTCGCGTGTTTACATAGAATCGCAATTGCGCGAGACGGAGATGAAACTAACCGAGGCCACGCACCGGCTGGCGGATTATCAGCGCGGCCATCGCGCCATTTCGCTGGAGGAGCAAACCAAGGCGGCCATCGATCAGGTGGCGGAATTAAAGGGCAAGATCATCGCCAAACAGGTGGAGATCGGCGTCATGCGTCAGGGTATGAAGGAGGAAAATCCGCTGTTGGTGCGCGCCAAACGCGAACTGACGGAGATGCAAAATCGCTATGACGCCCTGCAATATGGCGATGCCGGCGTGGAATCGAAAGAGTTCTATCTGCCCTTTACGCAGGTGCCGGAAGTGGGCATCCAGCTGGCCGAGCTGCTGCGCGAAGCCAAGGTGCAGGAAACCGTCTGGGAACTGTTGAACCAGCAGTACTATCAGACTAAAATCGAGGAAGCGCGGGATACGCCCACGGTGCAGGCGCTGGATAGCGCCGTGCCGCCCATGCACAAGAGTTCGCCCAGACGCGCACTGTTGATGGTGGTTTTCGGGCTATTGAGTGTTTTTGCGACCATCGGTTACATTTTCGTGCAAGAGTATCGGAAAAAGTTGCATGAACGCCCTGAAGAAAAGGCGCAATGGCAGAGCATGGGGGAGATGCTGAAATCGGACTGGCAGTGGATTCGGCAGAGGATTGGCCGCAAAAAGTGATCAAATGCATTTCCTGGTTTTTTGAGTAAGTTAAGAGAAACAAAAATCTAACGACGCAATAGACGCGGACGTGGTTTATTGCGCCTTTTTATGTAGAATGATCAATAACAAGGCGCAGCCCCTGACTGCGCATCACGATCTTTGCTATTCAATTTAATAGAGGTTTAATATGACTCAATTCATAGCGGACAATGCCAAAATAGGGGAGGGCAGTGTTGTCGGTCATTTCACCGTCATCGAGGAGGATGTGCAGATCGGCAAGGACTGCCGCATCGGCCATAATGTGGTGATCCATGCCGGCAGCATATTGGGCGATCATGTGCGCGTGGACGACTGCACCGTCATCGGCAAGCAGCCCATGCGTTCCAAGCGCAGCATTTTCAAGGATGAAAAGGGCCTGGCGCCGGCGCGCATTGCCGACGGCTGCATGTTCGGCGCCCAGGTGGTAGTCTATGCCGGCTGCAAGATCGGCGCGCACGTGCTGGTGGCGGACGGCGCAGCGGTGCGCGAGAACGTCGTCATCGGCGAGTATACCATCATCGGTCGCAACGCTACGGTGGAAAATTTCTGCAAAATCGGCAAAAAATGCAAATTAGAGACCAACTGTTACATCACTGCCTATTCCGAACTGGGCGATTATTGTTTCATCGCGCCGGGCGTGCATACAACCAACGACAACTATCTCGGACGAACCGAGGAGCGGTTCAAGCATTTCAAGGGCGTAACGATAAAGAACGGCGGACGTATCGGCGGCAATGCCATCATCCTGCCGGGTAAGACCATCGGCGAGGATGCGGTGGTGGCTGCCGGCGCCGTTGTCACCAAAGATGTGCCGCCGGGGGTGATTGTAGTTGGATCACCGGCAAAATATTTCCGCGATGTGCCGGAGGAGCAGCTGCTGAAGAATCAGGGGTGGGAGTGAACAGAGCGGTGAGTCAAGAGATAAATTTCGTATGGCGAATGGCGAAAAAATGTGCATGCCGGGCCACTTATATATGAATGGGGGGTGAAAGGTAATATTAGTTGACGGCATAGTGATCAGCGTCAGCATGATTCAGATAAAGCTGTTCAATCCCCCCTGAACCCCTTAAAAAAAGGGGGGGAACGGCTCGGCTTACTGTAATTATCACCATATTTTTTAATATGGCCGGAGTGGGTGCGCTGATGGAAGGGCGGCTCAACAGCGGCGGAGGCTCGTTTATATTTTCGGCTCGCAAGCGCCTGCTGGAAGTGGTGGACAGGATCGTCGGCATTTCCGCCGTCTCGCTCACAGCCATCCCGCGCTACTGGAAGCAATTCCGCGAAGCAGAAAACGATTGCTTTTACACATGATAATGTGTAAATTAATGTGTAAATATGAGGATTTCGAATATGGCAACAAATCTGGCAATCGATGAAAAATTATTGGAAGAAGCCAAAGCTATCGGTAAGCACAGGACGAAAAAGGCCGCCGTCACCGAAGCATTGCAGGAATACATACAGCGACGCCGGCAGATGGAGATTATCCAGCTCTTTGGCCGCATCGACTACGATCCGGCCTACGATTACAAGAAAGAGCGGAATCGCGCGTGAAGGTCATTGTTGATACCTGCATTTGGTCATTGGCCTTGCGGCGAAAAAGAGTGGAACCGAATGATTACCTCCTCGAGCTGGAGAAACTGGTAAAAAGCTATCGCGTGCAGATGATCGGTCCGATTCGGCAGGAAATTTTGTCGGGTATCAGGAATCCCAGGGTATTTGTCACACTTAAAAAACATCTGGCCATGTTTGTGGATTTACCGATTGTCACGATTGATTATGAGACCGCCGCCGAATTCGGCAATATCGTACGTCAAAGAGGAATCCAGGGCTCTGCGATAGATTTTCTGATCTGTGCGGTTTCGGTGCGTCACAAGATGCCGATTTTTACCATAGATACCGATTTTTCAAATTTTCAACCATACATACCAATCACCCTGCATGAGATTTAAAAGCAGATATAATGGAGTCTATACTTTTCAAGAATAAATCCTTACTATCGTTGCCTATGAATTGCTGCATGGCTGTATTGCGCAAACTAACCGGCCGGGTAAAATCTAGAGCGCGACGCAATCGTTTCTTTTGCATTTTATTCAAAAAATATGTATATTATGACTATGTCATGACTATAGTCATAAGGTGGTTTTATGAAAGTTTCCAAAGGTGTATTAAAGGCGAAAATGCTGGAGTATTTTCGCCGTGTGGAACAAAGCGGCGAAGAACTGATCGTCACCAGTAATAATGTGCCGACTTTAAAAGTCATCCCAATCAAAAAGAAAAGAAGAGTGGAAGATGTTTTTGAAGACTTGCGCGGCAAAATTGCCATCGATGATTCGGTGATGGATCTCGAGATTCGGGAATGGGGTTTGTAGCTATGGTAGTATTGGATACCTGCGCATTGTTGTGGTGGACCCTCGATCCGGATCGCCTTTCCGGCGAGGCACAAAAGGCGTGCGAACAAATCTATGATAAAGGCGCTTATATATCATCGATCAGTATCTGGGAAATCGGCATCAAAATTGAAAAAAAATCCCTCAATATTGGCGAAGATATTCAATCCTATATGCGGCGACTGTTACTGTTAGGGTCACTTGAAATTGTGCCGGTCGATGAAACCATATGGCTGAAGAATCTCGCTCTGGAATGGGAGCATAACGATCCGGTAGACCGGACCATTGTGGCCACGGCGATGTCTTTGGATGTGCCCATCATCACCAAAGATGATAGTATCAGGAATTTTTACCAAAAGATCATCTGGTAAAAACGGTCTCTGGGAAAACATACAGTTAGGATAAAAGATCGAGTGAAAAAAATCCTCACCATCGTCGGTGCCCGTCCGCAATTCATCAAAGCAGCGGCGGTTTCGCGCGTTCTGCGCCGGCAGCATCAGGAATATCTGCTGCATACCGGGCAGCATTACGACGAGAACATGTCCAAATTATTTTTTGATGAAATGAATATTCCGATCCCGGATTTGAATCTGGAGATCGGTTCGGGCCCGCACGGCGAACAGACCGGTAAAATGCTGGTAGGCATCGAGCGTGTGCTACAGGGCGAAAAGCCGGATATGGTCATGGTGTACGGCGACACCAACTCTACCCTGGCCGGCGCCCTGGCGGCCGCTAAATTGCATATACAAGTGGCGCATGTGGAGGCGGGCCTGCGCAGCTTTAACCGCGCCATGCCGGAGGAGATCAATCGCATCGTCGCAGACCAGATCGCCGAATTACTGTTTTGCCCGACCGAAACAGCTGTGGGCAACCTGCGGCGCGAAGGCATCAGCCGCGGCGTGCACAACAGCGGCGACGTCATGTACGACGCCGCGCTCTATTTTGCCGGCGTTGCGGCACAAAAGAGCGCTATCATGCAGCAACTGGCGTTGAAAGATAAGGAATATATTTTAGTAACCTGTCACCGCGCCCAGAACACCGACGACGTTGCCAATCTAACCGCCATCGTCGAAGCGCTGGTCGCCTGCGATGAGCCGGTGGTGTTCCCGGTTCATCCACGTACGCGCGGTTTTATAAACTCTTCGGGGCTGACGGATAAGTTGGCCGGTGCAAAAAGGGTTCGGCTCATCGATCCGGTGGGATATCTGGACATGATTCAACTGGAAAAACATGCCGCAAAGATCGTCACCGATTCCGGCGGCGTGCAAAAAGAGGCCTATTTTTATACAGTGCCCTGCATCACCCTGCGCGACGAGACCGAATGGATCGAGACCGTCGACGACGGCTGGAACGTGCTGGTGGGCGCGGATAAAGAGCGTATTGTCGATGCGATTGTGAATTTCGCTCCCGCAGGGTCGCAAAACAATCATTACGGCGATGGACACGCCGGCGAGAAAATCGTCGATATCCTAACGCGGGTATGGGCTTGAAATAGCTATGATCGTCATCGCGGAGAAAAATTCTTTAAAAGAATGGCAAGGTGCGATCTCTGACCGCCTCCTGTTGGCAGGAATCTACGAACATGCTCGATTTTTTGGGTGTAATCATATTCTTTTTTTATCCCATGGTCTCGCAACAGCGGATATTCATTAAGCATTCATTGAGAGAATCCTTAACGACCGGAACAGGCGGTGCATCCGTCGTATAGGATGAGTGAAGGAACATTTTGTGACCGTTGCTGATCGACAAAAAAAATTATCTGGCGGCAGTGCGATTTCATCCTCTGCTCGTCGATGGTTATGGGCGGCCGTATTCTTGATGAGCCTATCGGCCGATATAATCCTGAATCACTGCTCCGGCCAGACCGTGTTTGTGCCGACCCATCACCGGGTATACGACTATC
>JAFGSU010000502.1 GCA_016934435.1 Candidatus Zhuqueibacterota bacterium
CATTTTAACGCCGGTCGCAAAGGCGATGGCGCGGCCGTGGGTTGTATGCAGAGTGTTGAAATCAACATAGCCGGGCAGTCGACTGGAACAGCCGATGCCGGACACCATGCAAATATCATCTTTTTCCCAGCCGACTCTATGGATGGCTCGCAGCATCGATTTCAACACGATGCCGTCGCCGCAACCGGAGCACCAGATCAGAGGGAATTTATTCAGACGCAAATAATAATTATAATCAAACATAACCACTCTCCCGTGCGCTTAGTTTTTTTTCAACTCTTCCAAAATTTGCAGCGGATTGATGGGATCGCCATCAGCCCGGTTGACGCGATAGACCGGCGCACTACCGGCCAGAGCCCATTCCACCTCATGCGCCATCTGACCTAAATTCATTTCCGGAACAATCCATTTTTTGATTTGTTTGGCATAGGCGCGAATCTCCTGGTCGGCAAACGGCCAGAGGGTTTTCAAGCGGATGAGGCCGACTTTTAAACCTCCCTCCCGGGCCAGGCGCAGGGCGTGTCGCGCTGCACGCGCACTGGAACCGTAGGCGACCAATCCTATTTCCGCATCCTCCATGGCCGTATACTCCACGTCTACGATTTCATCCCGATGCTGCACTATTTTACGATGCAAACGATCGATCAGTTTGCCTATCTGTACGGAATTGTTGGTCGGGAAACCGGTTTCATCGTGCGCCAGACCGGTTACGTGATAACGATAGCCGCATCCATAACTCACCATGGGAGGAATGCCGGATTCGGTATGCCGGTAAGGCAGATAGGTCTCCGGGGGTTCGTCCGGCAGGATACGATTCACCACGACAATATCGCCGGCATCGGGCAGGGCGACTTTTTCATTGACGTGGCCCATAATTTCATCCAGGAGTAGTATAACCGGTGTACGAAATTTCTCCGCTAAATTGAAACTGCGCACCGTGAGATCAAACGTCTCAGCAACGCTAAAAGGCGCCACTACAATGATGGGGTGGTCGCCATGGGTTCCCCAGCGCGACTGCATGACGTCGCCCTGCGAAGGCAGGGTTGGTAAACCGGTACTCGGGCCGCCACGCATGACGTTGACGACCACACAGGGCACCTCCGCCATAGCCGCGAACCCGATGTTCTCCTGCATCAATGAAAAACCCGGGCCGCTGGTGGCGGTCATGGACTTGGAACCGGCCAGGGATCCGCCGATAATGGCGCCCATGGAGGCGATCTCATCTTCCATCTGAATAAACACCCCCCCCACACGCGGCAATTCCGTGGAAAGCACTTCGGCAATTTCCGACGACGGTGTAATCGGATATCCGGCATAAAATCGCAACCCGGCAGCCAACGCGCCTTCCGCACACGCTTCATTACCCGTGATAACCCTTACTTTTTGCTTCTGTGACATTTCATTCATCCTGTTTGCTAAGTTTTCCTTTGTCTATAACGACGATGGCAAAATCGGGACAGCGCAATTCGCAAAAACCACAGGCCGTACACGCTTCCAGATTTACCACCTTTACTTTACCCTTTTCCATCGCTAACACATCTTCCGGGCACAACTCCACACAGATTGCGCACCCCTTGCACCAGGCTTCGTTGATCTCGATGATCACGTCCTTCTTTTTTTTCTTCACCGCAGTATTTTGCATGGGCAGATGCTCCTTTTTAAAATATATATTTTAAATGCATTGCTTGCACAGATTACTCGGACATGGGTCCCACAAAGGTTCGGCTCGAGCCGGATCTTTCACGCATCGGCAACGATCCGGGTTCCCGTCCTGCCGTCGATGGCTTCGTTCATGCGTTCGACCGATGTAATGATCACTTTTCTCCCCCCTTTTTCGAGAAAATTGATCGCTGCGCGGATTTTAGGGCCCATGGATCCTCCGGGGAACTGGCCTTCGGTTAGGTGATGTTTTGCTTCCGAAATCGTCATGACATCCAGCTCCTGTTGGTTCGGTTTGCCAAAATTGAGAGCCACCCGATCGACCGCGGTCAGAATATAGAGCTCCTCAGCGCCTATTTCTTCGGCCAGCACGGCAGAAGCCAGGTCTTTATCGATCACGGCATCCACGCCTTCGAGCCGGCCGTCTTTTTCTATATAAACCGGTATGCCGCCACCGCCGACGGTAATGACGACAGCGCCGTCGTGCACCAGACGGCGAATGATGTCCGATTCGACAATTTTTTTGGGAATCGGCGAGGGCACGACACGACGATAGCCTCGTCCTGGATCTTCGCGAATGATATAGCCTCGCAAAGCCGTTAGTTCCTCCACCTGCTTTTTCTTGTAAAAGGGCCCGACAAATTTGCTCGGATTGAGGATGGATGGATCATCCCTATCCACGATCACCTGCGCTAAAATCGTCACTACCGGCCGCCTGACGTTTCGCAGCAAAAGTTTATTATACAACGACTGTTCGATCATGTAACCCATGCCGCCTTCCAGGTCGGCCACGATCACACCAAGCGGAATAGGCGGCACCAGCTTGCGGGTTTCCTCGACGCGGATGAGGGCATGGCCGACCTGCGGGCCATTGCCGTGGGTGATGGCAAGACGATAGCCGCGTTCGATCAAATCCGCCACGCCCATCAGTGCGCGACGGGTGTTGGCGAATTGCTGATAAATATCGCCTTCTTCGAACTCTCGTGTGATGGCATTACCCCCCAGGGCCACCACGGCTATCTTGTCGGACTGTTTCGTATTTTTTCCCATCACACAGGTTTGATTGAGTAATGCTGCCGTCGATTTTTCTGAATGCGACCGAGGGTAAGATCAACACTACGCCTGGCGCAGTTCCATCGACAGCAGCGAATGGCTGCTAAAATTTCTCCAGCGCATCATTTAGATTGGGTCGGCCTATTTCCTGCAAATCATAATAAACGCGGATAGCCGGTTTATTAATGTGAATGATGCGACGCAGATCGATAGGTGTACCGATCACCACCACATCGCAATCGGCCGCGTTGATCGTCGCTTCCAGATCGCGCATCTGTTGATCGCCATAGCCCATGGCGGGCAGGAGCGTGCCGATTTCGGGATATTTTTCGAACGTCTCCACCAGCGAACCTTTGAGAAAAGGCCGTGGATCGATAACGGCGCTGGCGCCATAGCGCTCGGCGGCGATGGTGCCTGCGCCGAACTCCATCTCGCCGTGCGTCAGGGTCGGCCCATCCTCCACCACCAGGGCGCGTTTGCCGGTCAATAGCTCCGGGCTCTCGACGTGAATGGGGGAAGCGGCATCAATTATTTTAGCCCTGGGATTGTTGCTTCTGATGTTCGTCAGTACGACGCGAAGATCATCCAGGCCGGCCTCCACCTCTTTGTTGATGATGATGTAATCGGCCATACGCAAATTGGTTTCCCCCGGATAATAGCTAATCTCATGTCCCGGCCGCAGGGGATCGACCACGACGATATGCAGATCAGGCGTATAAAAGGGCACATCGTTGTTACCGCCGTCCCAGAGGATGACATCCGCCTCCTTCTCCGCCTGTTCGAGGATGGCGGCATAATCCACGCCGGCATAGACAATGGAACCGCGCACGATGTGCGGCTCATATTCTTCCATCTCTTCGATGGTGCAGTTTTGCTTTTTCAAATCCTCCACACTGGCGAACCGCTGCACCCTTTGCGCCACCAGATCACCATAAGGCATGGGATGGCGAACTGCCACAATGCGGCGGCCTTTTGCTTTGAGTATTTCAGCCACGCGGCGCGTCGTCTGGCTCTTGCCGCAACCGGTACGCACCGCGCACACCGCCACAACCGGCACCTTTGCCTTTAAGAGTGTGTGCTTTGGACCGAGCAGCGAAAAAGTGGCTCCCAATGCATTGACCAGCGAGGCCTTGTGCATCACATATTCATGCATGACATCGCTGTAGGCGAAAAAAACCTCATCAACCTCGTATTTGCGAATAAGCTCGGGCAATCTATCTTCCGGCTCAATGGGTATCCCTTTTGGATAAAATGCCCCGGCCAATTGCGCGGGATATTTTCGCCCTTCAATATTGGGAATTTGCGTGGCCGTGAATGCAACCACTTCGTACCCTTCATGATTACGAAAAAAGACGTTAAAATTGTGAAAATCCCTTCCTGCAGCGCCCATGACAATAGCTTTCCGTTTCGTCATAAATCCTCCATTTCAATCAATTGCATGTCCGTTTAATTGTTGGCCGGCTGCGGCCTAGCGTACAACCCCTCGGCCATGGCCTTAGCGAACCAAGATGGTTGTTTACTCATATTAAATATAAAAAGGCAGGATTCACCTCCTGCCTTCAATTTTCTCCTCATGCCGTAACTGCGGTTTGTTGCAGCTGTTTCAAATAGGATAATAAATCCGCCCTGACCTCTTGCAGATTATTTTTACTGAACACCTGCTGCCGCAATCTTGTAATGTTTTCCCCGCCCTTTAGATAGCAGGCAATGTGTTTTCGCATGGTATACACCGCTACCGCTGCCCCATAAGCCCGCTCCTGCTCTTCGAGATGATGAATACACAGCGATAAGCGCTCGGCGAAGGTTGGCGGCGGCATAATAGTGCCGTCTTGCAGATAGGCGATAATTTGCGCAAATATCCAGGGATTACCGCGAGCCGCCCGGCCGACCATGACCAGATCGCAGCCGGTTTCATCGAGCATCCGTTTGGCATCCCGGGCGCAGGTAATATCGCCGTTGCCGATCACCGGTATCGAAATCGCCTGTTTAACCGCGGCGATTTGCTGCCAGTCGGATTGGCCTTTAAAGCCCATTTTCTGCGAACGTGGGTGTATGGTCACCGCTTTAATGCCCGTCCCTTGCAATCGCCGGCAGGCTTCAACCACCACCGGCTCCTGCCAGCCGCTGCGCAGTTTTGCGGTGACAGGAATATCCGTTGCCGCTACGGTCGCCCTGCCGATGGCCTCGATGAGATTCAGGTCGCGCAACAGGGCGGCGCCGCCGCCGCGGCGCACTACTTTTTTGGCCGGACAACCGAAATTGATATCGATGAAATCGGGACGCAGCTCGGAAACGATTTCCGCCGCCCGGGCAAGCGTTTCAGGCTCGGCGCCGAACAACTGGATGCCGATGGGTCTTTCTTGCGGCGAAAAACGCACCAGGTCTATGGTACGCCGGCTATCGCGGACCAGGGCGTCGGCGCTGGCCATCTCTGTGAAGATGAGCCCGACACCAAACGCTTTGCAGATGCGGCGAAAAACAGCATCCGTCCATCCCGCCAGCGGCGCCAAAACCGTTGGATTCTTAATGTACGTTCCAGCTAAAAACACCGCAGAATTTAAGATTTTTTAAGTTGGAAAGCAAGGACTTCTTTGACTTGATAGTACCAATGAACGATCTGAGCGAGGCCGATACCCTTTTTGCTTGCGAATTAATGCTCAGGGGTGTATATTACAGTTGATCCAAACAGTGGTTTGCGGATCAGTCGGTTTGAAACTGTATGAAACCATTGTTCTTTAAACGGACACCCAACGAATTGCCTGGCCTTATGCGACAAGCGCCTCTCATCTTGTACATTCATCATAACAGCCAACATATCGGCGGCGCCGACTATTGCCTGCTGAAAATGGTTAAGGCTGTTCAGGATAGCCGAGAATACCGCTGCATGGTTTTATTGCGACATCCCAGCAAAATAATCGACCTGTATCGCGACGCAGGCATTACCGTGGTGGTCAGGCGATTATATCGCCCCGACAGGAAATCCCCTTTGTTGCTGCTCCTGCCCTTTTTCGCCCTGCATGAAATTCTTTTCATCCGCAGACTGATCAAGCAGCATCCTATCGATCTCATTCATAGCAACGATCTGTTCGATTATATCGGTAATATCGCCGCCAAATGGTGCGGCCTGCCTTCCGTTCAGAGCGTACGCACCATCCTCAATTTACGCAAGCCGTACAACAAATTGATATCGAGATTATGCTGCCTCAGTGCAGACCGATTGCTGTGCGTATCAGAAAATGTACGTCGAACCATGTTTCCGCAGTGTCCGGATAAAACCGCGGTGGTATACGATTGGGTTGATTTTAGCGCTGTAAAGCACGACGCCGGCGCGGCATCTCTGCGGGAAAAGTCGGGATTGGCTCCCGATGCCGTTCTCATCGGCTGCGTCGGCAGGATGGTGCCGCGCAAAGGGCAGGATGTTTTTTTACAGGCTGCTGAAACGGTGGCGCAAAAACGCAGGGGAGTTTATTTTCTCCTCATCGGCAATGCGCAGCCAGGCAGCGCCTATGAACAAACGCTTCGCCGGCAATGGGCATCATCGCTTTATAACAATCGCATCATCTTCCTGCCGCACCGTTCCGATATGCATTCGGTGATGTCGCAGCTGGACATCGTAGTCAACAGCTCCACCTATCCCGATCCCTTTCCCGGCGTGGTCCTGGAAGCCATGACCTGCGGCAAGCCGGTGATCGGCGCCGATGAGGGCGGCATGCCGGAACAGATCATCGATGGCGTGACGGGATTTTTATTCAGGGCGCGGGATGCAGGCGATCTGGCGGGTAAAATGGAACTGACCCTGGACGCACTTGCGAATCGGAAGCTTCATCCTGATCGTATAAAAGAGCATGTGCAATATCATTTTAACAGGGAAAAGAGTCTGGATGCGTTGATGGCGGCCTATCGGTCGCTGCTCGATCCTTCTGCATAATATCTTTTTCACTGTTCATCTGGCACTGATATGTCGGCTACAGCAGCTAAGAAGGTGAGCGTAGCGAATAGGGAAGAAAGCAGGGCAGAGGGATCGGGTATGTTCATTAAAATCCGGAGGGGGAATATCTGATCGCACGATGCGGGCCTGGCCTTCTTGTTCTCCCGACGCAAAACGCATCGCCGGTTACCGTTTCTGAATCTGTCCGACTTCTTCGGGAGTCAAATAGCGCCAGCGCCCGACCGGCAATCTCGTCAAAGTCAACTCCCCGATCCGGGTGCGGATGAGCCGATTCACGCTGTATCTCATCGACGCGAACATGCGGCGCACCTGCCGGTTCTTTCCCTCGCTGATTTTAATCTGCGCCCAGTGCCCCTTTTTGTCTTTGAGGCGGATAACCTCAGCCGGTTTGGTGCTATAATTTCCAAGCATAACACCCGTTTCGAGTTAAAGCCGGTCGGTTTCCTGCAGCGGTTTATTGAGCTGTGCTTCGTAGGTCTTGACGATATGGTGATCGGGGCGGATCAGCTTTTCCGCCAGCGGTCCGTCGTTGGTGAGAAAAAGCAAACCCTCGGAGTCCATATCCAGTCTGCCGGCCGGGAATACCCAGGTCGCAAACGACGGCAGTAAATCATAGATGGTTGGGCGGTTTTGGGCGTCGGTTCTGGTGGTCAGATAGCCGGCCGGTTTGTGAAATCGAATGTACAATTTCTCTGAAAGGCTGCTGATGGGTCGGTCATCGAGCTCGATGATATCCTGATGCAAATCGACACAGGCATAGATTAAGCGCTCCACCCGGCCGTTGACCTTGACGCGGCCGGCCAGAATCCATTTGCGCAATTGAAAATTTGCGCCTACCTGTGTATAAGGGCGAAAATAATCACTCCAATGACAAAAGCCGGGACCTCGTGTCAAATACATTTTTTCATACTTTATGTACAGGCACCAATATCTCTATTGATGTATAGGATAAATCTTGTTATATTCATTCTATCAATTAGACACCGATTCGGTGCCTACAGGTTAATTAAGTAACCATGTGGGTGGAACATTTTCAGTTCAATTCGCAGGTTAACACCGAATCTGGGTTAGAAAAGGCCATTAGAAATGAAAAATGAATCTACAGGTTATAGTACTTTTTATACATCAGAAAAAGGCGGCCGGTAATCCGATCTTTATACAATACAAATAGATACATGCACATACCATTTAATAAACCAGTAACAAATTTCCCTCTCCTTCTGGTGAGCGACGAACAGGGACGTGTGTTCGAAGTGCCGGAATTGCTGATGGCGGGCATGAGCCTGAACCGCACCCTCCTCCCCCGAGCGGACGAACTCATCTCCCTGCCGCAGGGCAGCTGCCTGTTCACCCTGCCCGGGCGCGCCGCCGTCGGTTTCGATCCGAACAAAAATCGCTTCGTCGTCCTAAAAAAATACCTCGGCCAACCGGTGCAGGCGGTGGCGGCTTTTATGGCCCCGGCCTATTCACAGATATATCTTGCAGCCTATCACAAAAAAGAGAACGCCCCGGATTTGCCGTTATTCG
>JAFGSU010000503.1 GCA_016934435.1 Candidatus Zhuqueibacterota bacterium
AAAGGCGGCGGTCTATCTGCCGGCCGGGGAGTGGATCGATTACTGGCAGGGCGGACGCCACAGCGGACCCGGCAACATCAGCGTAAATGTGGCGCGCGAGGACATTCCGGTTTTCGTCAAAGCCGGCGCCGTCATACCACAGGCGCCGGTGGGCGCATATGTGGACGATCCAGCCGCCATCGATAAACTGCTGATTGTCTGTTTTCCCGGCGCCGACGGCGACTGCGAATTATACGAGGACGATGGCCTGACCTATGCGTACGAAAACGGCGCTTTTTGTACCACAACATTCCAGCAACGCCGGTATGAGGACGCCGCGGCTCTGGAAATCGCCCCCCGTCAGGGCGGTTTTTCACCGCCGGTGCGCGACTATCTGGCGGTGTTCAAGTTTCTACGGCAGGAACCCGATTCGGTGCTGCTCGACGGCGCTTCTCTGCACCGGTCCGACCTCAAAGAAGATATTGCCAGCGGCACCTGGTCCTTCGATCAGGCGATGCGCCAATGCACCATTCGTTTGCCGGACGACGGCGGCGGTCATTCCATCCTGTTGCACTTTTCCCCGGATCTGATCGCCCCGCAGGTGGACACGGTATCGTGCACCGTCGATACGGTCGTGTGGGTCTATTTCAGCGAGCCGGTACTGCCGGGCGGCGGTGAAGGTGGCGCCGAGAATATCGATCACTATCGAATATCCGGCGGCGTCGAAATTTATGGCACAACCCTCGGCGCCGATCAAACATCAGCCCGGCTGCGCACATCGGCGCACGAGACGGAGCGGACCTACAGCCTCACCATCGCCCATATTTATGATCAGAGCACGAATCAAAATGTCCTGCCGACGACCACGAGAACATACACCTATTCGGCGCCTAAAACCTATGTGCAAATCTTCCAGCACGGCGTCGACGGCTACGCCGGCTGCCAGGATACCCACATCGCCGAGAATTTTCCCGATCACAACATGGGCGGCTACGCCTATTTCGAAGCCTGCCGCTATGCCGGCAATCTTGACTTTGATGATAAATATGGACTGGTGCGGTTCGACCTCTCCGGATTCGATCCGGCGGACAGCCTGGTAGGGGCTCAGATCGAACTGACCCTGGCGGAAACGCGCAACGGCGCCTCCGCCAAGACCCTCGGCTGCTATCGCGTATTAAAGTCGTGGGAAGAAGGTGACAACAACGCCGGCATCGACGGCGCCCCGGCCGGCATAGGCGAAGTGACCTGGAACAGCGCCATGCACCAGTTCATCGCCTGGCAGCAGCCGGGCGGCGATATCGATCCTTCACCGGTCTCCCAGGCCCTTGTCGGCGCCTCGGTCGGCGTTGGCTACAGCTGGGAGATACTGCCGTTGCTGAA
Source organism: Candidatus Zhuqueibacterota bacterium (assembly GCA_016934435.1). Taxonomy (GTDB): domain Bacteria; phylum Zhuqueibacterota; class Zhuqueibacteria; order Residuimicrobiales; family Residuimicrobiaceae; genus JAFGSU01. The sequence goes on from JAFGSU010000503.1 coordinate 1,360, forward strand.
GTTCTGGTTGGGCCGGCCGGACAGCAATTTCGGTGTTCTTTTCAGGGAACCGCAGGTCAGCAATACCAACGGCACCAAAGTGTTTTACGCCCACGAGCATCCGCAAGCCGCCACCAGACCGCGGCTGCTGCTCACCCTGAAGAAGCGGTCCACGGAAGTGGCGCAGCAGCCGGAGAAATTAACCGTCCAGCCCGGGGAATTCATCCTCAATCCCGTCCATCCCAATCCTTTTAATGCAACCACTACCGTCTCTTTTTATCTTGCGCAAGAAGCCCGGGTGCTGCTCGATATTTATAGCGTAAACGGACAGCTCATCGAGCGGCTCATGGATGAAAAAAAACCGGCCGGCCGGCATCGCGCAGAATGGCGGGCCGACAACCGGCCTTCAGGCCTTTACCTGATTTTACTCAAATCCGATCGCTATTCAAGAACGCAAAAATGCCTGCTGCTGAAATGAGAAGGATGAAACAGGGTTGATATTTATTTGCTTTATATCTAAAATTGATACATTAACCCCAGCATCGGCGTCCTCTGCTTGTTCCGGGCACAGGCAAAATGCATGGATAACCGGTCGCTGAAAGTACGATTGGGATATATTTCTTTATAGCCTGTCTTCACTTTCGAGCCCAGCCACATACCCAGAGCAAATCCGGTAAAGATGATGGCTATTTTTGTTTCCGTTGGCATGGTATAAGTAGTAGTGATTGTGATAGAGCCGCTACTGGATGTGCTCGGCTCTTCGAGAATGGATTCGAGTATCAACATAGCGCCTGTACCTACGGCTGTTCCCAGAAGCGTACCGGGTATCAGGCCGTTATTGGTGGCCACTTCGATACGCTGCACCTCACTCAAAGCGATATCATTGCCGATATATACATTGCTGTAAAACAATTTCGCATTCGTATCCGATACGATGATGGATTTGCCCTTTAATAAATGACCTGAATTCAGGTATACCCTGGCGTTTTTATATACTCGCCCCTGATCTGTTTAAATGGTTTGCGACGCTACCGTGGACAGTGAAAAGGTGACTAAGAAAATAGAGGTTATGATCTGACGCATGGTTCGCCCTCCTAAAATGAATGGCTTAACTTTGGCTACCCCTGCAGCCGGAATTATATGCCCGACAATTGGGGAGGCAAGCAGCGGTCCCTGACCGCCGAAAATTACCATCGCCGTGTTGGTAAAACCGGAACTCCCTCCACGACGTTTATAGCGCTGTATCATGATTCGCTCTCTCGATCATGTGCCGGAACCGAAAGAGCTGCGGTTGCGTTTCGGCGCTTTTTTCTAACAAATAAGCAGCTATTCTTTTCTGGCGCAGGCATGCCCATTCCGCGAGACGATCTTCATTAATCAGGGATTCTTTGTTTGCGGTATTATTTAATCGCAAGATGTCAATGCTCTCACGGGTGCAAAAGAAATAGCCGTTATGCTGTGCAATATTGGGCTGCAGGGCATGGTAAGGATTACTGCCGTTCACGGCGACCACCTGAATCTGGGCGCCTGCAGTGCCTTCCGGCATCTGTTCGATGGTGAGCTGATTTTCGTCCCTCAGGAACAATTCGGCAAGAGATTGATCACCCGATAATTGCCAGAAGATATCGACAAAGTAGAAATCGGCTCTCTCCACCTGGCGCCAATGGACGGTAAATGGCGGCGTCGGCAAGGATTTGATCTCTCGCGCACCGGAAATGGAAAAGGTATCGGGAAGGGCCACGGTGGCGGAATCTTTGATCGAATTGATGTTTAATTCAAACTGGTAGCGTTTATTAGCATCGTATTCATTGGCAAGTTTTTGTTTATTGAAAGTATAATAGAATCCACCCCAGCAAAAGTATTCCAGCAGTTCGCCTTCGAAAACCGGCTCGAACAGGGTGATCGCGCCGGCCGGATAGCTCAGGGTCGTGCCGAGAAGTGCATTGAATCGTTCCGGCTGATAGGGAGACATGGCCAGGAAAGCATAGGTGAAGATATGGCTTAAATCCTGCGGTTGTGCCGGAGCCGTTATACTCTGTTTTGCATTTAGCAGCGCTAAAATATGATCGTCGCGTCGGTGAGCATCCGATTGCACAGGCGCCGTTCTGAAGCTGCCGGTGCTGCGGTTGAGAATGATTTCGCAACAGCTATAACCGAATGTAAAGCCCGCGCATCCGGACATATTGCCCTCGGGATCGGAAAGAGGGCTGAATCCTTTAAATCCCCCGACAACGATCAGGATGTCGTTGGCGGTGCCGAAATCATAATCGGACAGGTCGACCTGCATCGAAGTGTTTTCCGTCTGCAGGTGATGTTCAATATTGCCGGGCGCGACGCCTAAAAGGGTGACATCATAAAAATCGGCGCCGATATCGCTCCAGGTCAGTTGCAGAAGAGCATTCACCATTAGATTGTACGTAAGAGTGAGCCGGGGCAGGACGCGGATATTTCCCGAGTACTGACGGTCATCATCCCACAGCCGCAGTTTCCAGGTCTGACCCTCGGCAAACGGCCATTCGCTGCCGATTTCGGTAAAGACTTTGTCCGAGAAGCGGTAGCCTGCCCGCAAAGGCAAAATAATTTCGTCGCGCGATAATTCTCCCTCAATATTGAAGGCATTCGCGTAATTAAAAAGTCGGACAAAAACCCAGTATCGGCTGGTATCGGGATCAGCCGGGTCCGGTTCTATTCCGATAAAACCATAGACAAAGGTGTCGTCCTTGCTTTTTGGTTTTGAAGGATTTTTTTCATCGCAATTGAACCAGATGACAAAAGCTGAAAGGAGCAGGATGATCGCAAATTTTTTCATGTCAAACGCCTCCTTCTGGGTGTAAGGGGTTGTATCAGCATAATTGTTGGTCTCTTACTTGGTATCCAGCGGGATCAGCTTATTCCCCCCGGCGTTGTATCAGCATAATTGTTGCGCTCTTACGCGTCCGTATTCCAGAGCCCGAGTGATTTCGTCGCGGGTAAAATGCTGCAATTGCAGGTCGATGGGTAAATCCGGACGGATGACTTTGAGATCGATGAATCGTTTGCCGCGCAGCGGTTTTTTACGGATGGGGCGCGGTATTTGTTGGAGCAGGTTATTAATTTGCCGGCAGAGGTTGATATCATCGTCCACCAGTTCATCGGTGACGATGCCCATCAGGTTGTCCATCAATGCGATGGCGTCGCGATGATTAAAATCGGTTCGCGGCGTCTTTTCGGGCTGGCAGACGACGCAATAAATCTCCTCGGCGCCGTCCTCGATGGCGCGGTTCAGGGGCGCCACTTCGCGGATGCCGCCGTCCACATAGGGCTCGCCCCGGATGATGCGCAACGGCATAACGCCGGGAATACAGGTGCTGGCCATGATATAGTCGTGAATATCGGTAACCTGCTGCGCCGAAGCGTAAACAGTCTCTCCGCTTGACACATTGACGGCGCAGGCATAGAATTTGACCGGGCTGTTGAGCAGATGCTCCCGTTTGATCTGCTGGCGCACCAGGCGGTCGAGCGCGGCGGTATCGACAAAACCGTTGAAGCGTTTAAAGATGATGGAGCAGAGAAGCCTGATCCAGCTGCGCCTGCTGCCGATCCTGGCAAAAGCGGTGATCTCTTTCTGCCAGAAGTGCAGCAACTGGTAGCCGATTTCGACCCAGTCCGGCTGGCCGGTCTGCATGACGGCGCGACCGGCGCGATCGGCGAGAAAGGCGCCGTTCAGACTGCCGACCGAAGTGCCGTAGATGGCATCGGGGACGAATCGGCCGGATGTGAGAATTTCCGCTACAGCGCCGGCCTGAAAGGCGCCGCGAATGGAACCGCCGCTGAGTACGAGCGCTTTATTACTTTTCATCGGTAAATCCCTCCGATTTGATATCAAAGAGATAAGAACGAAAGCGCCATCAATTCTGCGCGGTTAGATGGAATCGTCTCATTTTTTCCAGAATTCGGGCACGAAAAGAATGATGACGGTATACAGCTCCAGTCTTCCCAGCAGCATGAAAAAGGACAACAGCCATTTCCCCATCACCGGTACATGGGCATAATGATCCACCGGGCCGACGTTGCCCAATCCCGGGCCGATATTGCCCAGGGTGGCGGCGACGCTGGCAATGGCGGTGACGGTATCGAGTCCGAGCAAGGCCATGCACACCGATCCGCCGGCGAAGATGATCATATAGATGAAGAAAAAAGCGAGGATGTTGGTGACCACTTCCGGTGTTACGACGCGGCCTCCCAGCCGCACCGGGATATAGGCATTGGGATGCAGTAATTTTTTAATTTCCGTGATGCCGTGTTTGAGCACCAGCATGATGCGGATGATTTTAATGGATCCGCCGGTGGACCCGGCGCAGCCACCGATGAACATCAGGCAAAGCATAATCAGTTGGCCGCCACGGCCCCACAGCTCAAAATCATCGGTAACATAACCGGTGGTCGTGGTGATGGAAACCACCTGAAAAGCCGCCGATCGAATGGCGCCGCCCACACTGGGCGTTCTGGTAAAATAGACGATGGGGGCAACGATGATGATGAACAGGATGATGAAAATAAAATAAAAGCGAAATTCACGGTCCAGGCGATAGGCATTCAGCTGACCGCGCAGGACGCGGTAATGCAGGCTAAAGTTGGTGCCGGCCGCCAGCATGAAGAAGAGAATAACCATTTCCACATAGAGACTGTCGAAATGGGCGATGCTGGCATTTTTGGTCGAAAACCCACCGGTGGCCATGGTGCCGAAGGTATGGCACAAAGCATCGAACAGCGACATGCCGCCGAACATCAGCAGGATGGTTTCTACGGCGGAGATGAGCACATAAACGCCCCAGAGTATCTTGGCGGTCTCTTTGATGCGCGGGCTCAGTTTATCCGGCACCGGACCCGGCACTTCGGCTTTGAAAAGCTGCATGCCGCCGACACCTAAAAACGGCAGGATCGCCAGGGACAATACGATGATGCCCATGCCGCCCAGCCAGTGGGTTTCGCTGCGCCAGAACAATAGACCGTGCGGCAACGCCTCGATGTTGGTCAGAATGCTGGCGCCGGTGGTGCTGAATCCCGACATGGTTTCGAAAAAGGCGTCGGTATAGGATGGAATGGCGCCCGAAATGATGAACGGCAACGCCCCAAAAGCCGCCATGGAGCTCCAGCTGAAAACAACGATGGCAAATCCCTCGCGCATGCGTAATTCCGTCTGATTGCGGCTGAACCTGAACAGGAGCAGACCGAATACAATGCAGATCAGAATGGATAGCGCGATGGCGCCGGCATCGCCATCGCCATAATAGAGAGAGAACCCGAGGGGGAAAAGCATGGAAAGGCCTTCGAAGACGATCAAAATGCCGATGATATGGAAAACCGCACGCAGGTTCATAAATCCGGATCGAGCCTTATTTGTTGACGAATATTTTTTCCACGCGTGGTAATGAGGATGGCGTGGTAAAGACAATGATTTTATCGCCGGGCAGCAGCACGTCCTCTCCGGCCGGGATCATGACATCGCCGTTGCGGCTGATGATGCCCACCATACCGCTGTGAGCGAGGTTGAGAGATTTCATCTTTTTACCTGCGACTCTGGATTTTTTGCTGATGTCTATCTGGATGACTTCCGCATCGATACCCGGCAGACTTGCCAGCGAAATGATATTGCCCCGGCGGATGAAGCGCAGGATGGCGTTGGCGGTGATGGTTTGCGTATCGACCGCAGCATCAACGCCGATGGAGCCCATAATCGGCAGATAATCGGGACGGTTGACCAGGGCCAGACATCGCCGAACGCCCAGATGTTTGGCCATCAAACAGGAGATGATGTTGGTTTCTTCGTCGTTGGTGACGGCAATATAGCTGTCCATATCCATGATGCCTTCCACCGCCAGCAAGTCCAGATCGGTGCCATCGCCGACGATGATCAGGGTGCGCTGCAGCGCCTGGGCGATTTTAGCGCTTTTTTCACGGTTCGATTCCACCAGTTTGATGGTGACGTCCTTGTCTTTTTCAACTTCTGCTGCCACCAGTCGCCCGACTCTACCGCCGCCTAAAATCATGATGTTTTCCATTTTCTCTTCGTTTTTTCCGAGGATGGTGAGCAATCTGGGTACCAGCTCGGTTTTAGTGATGAAAAACAGCTGATCGCCGCGATTAACGTAATCCTGGCCGCTGGGGATGAACGTCTTGTTGCCGCGAAAAATAGCCACGGCGCGGAAACGTACATCGGGATTTTCCGTGTCGATTTGCTGCAGTGTTTTGTTAATGATGGGTGCGGTTATGTCCACGCGAACGCCCACCAGTTGCACCCTGCCGTCTTCGAACTCGATGACGTCCGTCGCCGCCGAGCGTTTCACCAGCCAGACCAATTCTCTGGCCGTCTCCTGTTCCGGATGGATGATTAAATCGATGCCGAGGTCGTCTTTGGTGAGCAAAGAATTCACATTGCTGAATTCGGCGTTGCGCAATCTGGCGATCTTCATATTGACGCCGGCTTTGGCCGCCGCCAGACAGGCTATGATGTTCACTTCGTCGTTCGGACTCACGGCGATGAGCATATCGCACGCTTTGAGACCGGCATTCATCAAGAAATCGGGCGACGCCCCGTCGCCTTCGATCACCATCGCATCCAGAGCATCAGAAGCCTTTCGGCATATATCCGGATTTTTTTCAATCAGCGTCACATCATGATTTTCAGCGCTGAGATACTCACTGATATAACTTCCGACCAGGCCGGCTCCAATAACCATGACTTTCATGGAAAAATCAAGGACTCCCTGTTATTATCTCGTCTTGTTATGGATGGATTTTGCGCGATTCTCTTTCGCCTCAAAAACGTTCATCCATAAAAATCTATTAAATAATCTACTTTATTTTATACAAAATTGCAAGGCATTTTGAAGGCCTGGGCAACGCCAGGTTAAAAATCAGCGCTTTGAGGATTATCGGGATTACATATAAAGAGGGTCGGTTGATAGTGGAAAGCCAGCTCTCTCGCCTGCCGGGCGGTGGCGCCGGGAAGGTAACGTTGATTCAGGGGGATATGATTGTTCCTTTTTATAAGCATTGATCGGTTATGCCGATATTTAAAATAATGGAAAGTTGAGTGACGCTGTCGCAAAATTACACAGAATTTAACAACTTTTGAGGGTGTGGGTAACAATAATTGAAGCGATATATTAAGACTGGTCATAAAAAAACCGCAGACAGGTGTGTCCAAGGTTCAATTCCGGATCAGAGGGTGTCCAAAAAGTAAAAAATGATGCATCTGATACGATGTTCGGGTTTTAGTCGAATGGTTCTCGAATTCAATTTAACTTGTATTAAAACAAATTGTTACCCTCACCCTGGCCCTCTCCCGAGAGCGGGAGAGGGCACTAGCTTTTATAGATTTATCGTACTTTTTGGACAACCTCAGATATAATAGTCATCCCTTTTTTACCTTCTTACAGCTCCAAATCTGCCTGGTTCGCCTTGCCGTATGTCCTTATTTCAACAGCAATAATTTTTTCACCAGTACCTGTGGAGCTGAACCGGGCCGCGAATCCTTCACGGTCAACCGATAGAAATACATACCGGACGGCATGAGTTTGCCGGTGGTATCGCGTCCATTCCAGGTCATATTATGGCGACCCGCCGACACATATCCCTGCAGCAGCCGTCGCACTTCACGGCCTTGAATGTCAAATATGCTAAGACGCACTTCTCCGGGTTGCGGCAGATGAAATTCGATATGCGTTTGCGGGTTAAACGGATTTGGATAATTCTGCAGAAGCGCATAGGCCTCCGGCGCCTGCCCCTGCGGTTCCGTTTCTACGCCGGTGGCCGTGAGGTAGAAGCGATAATCTTCCACCTCGCCGTCCGGAGCCATGCCCTGTTCCGCTATTCCTTTGGTTCTGCTGAAGCGAAAGCGCGCGAACATTTTTTCAGCCACCATGTCGCCCGGTACATCGCAGGTCAAGGCGTTATCGCCCGCAATTAGGGCTGCATCGAGGAACGGATGTTCTTTGGCGTCGAACCAATCGCCGTCGCCGTTCCAGTCGATCCAGCCATTGAGATAGCCGCAGGTGCTTGCGCGGACTTTGATGGTGATGGCGGTGGCCGGAAGAATGGGTGTCGCCACAGATACGCCGTCGTCATCGTCGATGCCGTCGCCGTCATCGCCGAGGGCATCGCCGTCGGGCTGGCCATCGGCATCGGAATCCAGCCGGTTGCCGAGAAAGACCTCCGGATCGATGATATGCCGGGCGCCGTTGCTGGCCATCAGGGTGGCGAACGTCGGATCCGCAGCGTCGCCGAAATCATAGCCGTTCTGAGCCGGGCCAAGGTATACCTCATAGTCTTCCACTTCGCCGATGGGAATGACGCTGTTTTGCGCCATATTCGAGTCGGCGTCGTAATAGTCCAGACCGCCGACCTGGCTCAACCGAACGCGGGCATAGGTGGTTCCGATCATGGTGCAGTCGGGCAGGGTAAGGTTGAAAAGATTTTTGCCCTGAAATATTTCCGCGTCTTTGAGGATGTGATCTCCGGGCGAGGCCCAGGTGCTGTCGCCTTCAACGTCGAGCCAGACGTTCAATAGGCCGATGCCGGACGAGGTCACGACGAGCTCAAGCGAGTGGACCGATTCGGAGAAATAACTGCGAAATGCAACGCCGTCTTCATCGTCGCTACCGTCGTGATCATCGCCCAGGGCGTGATCGTCGGACTGTTCTTTCTCATCCGCGTCCACTGTCGAGCCGAGGCAGAAACCAGGATGGATGGCATGTCTGGCAAAGCCTGACTCTTGATTGGCGTTGAACCAGGAGGGAATATCACCAAAGTCCAGGAGCATCGGCGCGTCTTCGATATAAATGAGATAATCCTCGCTTTCACCATCGGCAAAGGCGCCGGAACCATCCCAATCGTCTGGAACCTCTGTTTTGGTGATGGTAAAGCGCGCCCAGACGTAACCGCTGTTGGGTCCGATCACGAATGACGGCGGAGAGGCATTGGAGAGGAGACGCGGGCCGGCACCCTCGACGCGGAAATTTTGCAAAACATATTCATCGGCCGTACCGCCGGATCCGGAGTAGACGCTGCTGCCGCCCCATTGTCCGTCCTGGTTCCAATCGATAATCACGTTAAGGTAGGCATAATCTTCCGGGTCGCGTTCGTTGATAGTATAATGAAGGTCCAGATCTTCGCCCCATACCGCCATACCGCCCGTTCGGCCGAGAGAGGTTGCCAGGGCACTGCCCTCTTCCGGGCTATAGGGGCTGACGAATTCCATGCCGGCCATGCCGGATATGCGATAAGATAGTAACAGACGCAGGCCGGCGTCATTCATTTCCTGGTAAATCCGGCTGTCGTAATAGTTTTCGTCGGCATCATAGTGCATGTTGAAGGCAGAACAAAATCCGGCGTTGCCATTCTGTTCATAATCGACCGTGCCGCCAAAGTAGCGATGACCGGGCGGGTCGTGTCGGATAAAGCCTGCAGGACCGCCGGTTTTGCAGGTGGGGAATCGACCCATCACGCCGCTTTCGGGATAGGCCAGGGCGTTTTCCGGCGCATCGCCAAAATCATAAAATCCGCCAAAGGAAACACAGAGCAGGTAATCCTCGGTTTCACCGTCGGTAAAGACGCCGGAGCCGTCAAAGGAACCCTCGATGCGCTGCGGTGTGATGGTGAATCGCGCCCAGACGTACCCCTCATTGGGACCGATGCGGAATTCAGGCGGCGTAAGATCGCTCAGGCGGCCGAATCCGGTCAATCCCTCCCCTTTGGGTATGTGAAAGTTTCGCAGCACCCATTCATCCGCCGATCCGCCGCCGGGACAGTCGACGCTGCCGCCCCAGGTGCCGTCCTGGTCCCAGTCCATGAGTACGTTGACGTAGGCGCCGTCTTCGGCTTTGACGTGGTATACTGCATCGATATTTTCGCCCCAGATAGCCATTTCGCAGTTGTTGCCGAGCACGCCGCGCGTCTTGAATATCGAGTGTGGATGATAATAATCGCATGTTTCGCCGCCAATGGTGTAGCAAATAGGTGTGGTGAGGCCGATGTCTTGATAGATATAGACACCGTAACGGACTTCATTCAGTCCTTCGTCGTTGTCGAAATCGCCGCAAAAAGTCGGGCAGGAACCGCCGTTGCCGTCCAGTTCATAATCGATTTCATAGCCGAAATACATATCGCCTCTGGTGCCGTGTTGAATAAAGCCGGCGGAGCCGCCATATTTGCAGGTGGGGAATTGCCCGACGACGCCGAGATCCGGATAGGCGATGGCGCCTTCGGGCGCGTCGCCGAATTCATAGGGGAATTTAAGCCGTTCGAATACGACGACGAGATAATCCTCGATCTCACCGATACCGCCGGCACCTCCGGGTCCCGGAATAATCGCGTCGCTGAAGCGCCAGCGCGCATAGGTGGGCCCGGGTTTGGCGTCTTCCGGTATCGGGACCCAGATTCGATTGATGCCGGGTTTTGCCTGATGATCGCATACTGTTTCGTATCCATCACTCCACCTGCCGTCCTGATCGAAATCGATCCAGCCTTTGAGGAAGCCGATGGCGGAAGTGGTCACTTCCACCAGAACAGTATCGCCGATGCTCAATTCTCCTTTCCAGTCGATGCCGTCTTCATCGTCCTGGCCGCTCTTGTCGTCTCCCTCGGCGTCCTGGCTGGGCTCGGGCGCGGATTCGGCGTCGACCATTGCCCCCAGTCGGATTTCTGGATGGACGATGTGGGAAGCGGTCTGGTTATCGGAGCCGGCGTCATACCAGTGGGGTGCATCGCCGAAATCGAGCAAATCCCAGGTGCCATGAACGTGTAATAAATAGTCTTCGCTTTCACCTTCTTCAAAATTACCGGCGCCGTGCCAGGGTACTTCTACGCGTCGTTCGCTAATGGTGAAGCGAGCCCAAACATAGCCGGCATTGGGCCCGATGCGCATGGCCGGGGGCGACTGGGAAGCGATGGAATGATAATCCGTCTCCAGAGGCAGGTTGACGACGACATGTTCCTGCGCCGAGACGCCGCCGCCGCAATCGCTGGCGCCGCCCCATTCGCCGTCCTGGTTCCAATCGATTAGCACATTTAGATAGGCTTCTGCGCCGGTCAGATTTACATATTGCATGTTCAGATCAGTGCCCCAGGTGGCCTCCCGGCAGGTTCGGCCGATGGAGTTAATGGATGCCGAATAGGGCGAAGTTTCTACAATCCGATATCCGGAAGGTCCGTAAGAAATGGTATAGGGCTGCAGCAGTTCCAGGGCATCATCGAAATCTTTATTAAACTCATCCGCTCGAATGGTCTGGCAACGACCGCCGTTGCCGTTGGTCTCCAGATCGGGTTCGGCTCCGAGGGACAGACGATTTCCCTGCAGATGTTGAATGTGCCCGCTGGCGCCGCTGCCTTTACAGGTGGGGAAATGGCCTATTTGTCCGGTTGCGGGGTAAGCGATTTGATCTTCCGGCGCATCTCCGCCGTCGAAATAATCATCTCGCGGATGAACCAGCAGGAGATAATCCTCTGTTTCGCCATTGACAAAGGCGCCAGAACCGTCCCACCTGGCATCGACCGGTGTCTCGGAAATCACAAATCGAGCCCAGACAAAACCGCTCAGGGGGCCGATTTTCAGGTCCGGTGGGCGAAGCGAACTCATACGATCCGTACTTCCGGCCGGGACGCGGAGATTGACTACCGCATGCTCTGCTGCTATGGAGCCGCCGGGACAAAATAAGCCGCCGCCCCACTGCCCGTTCTGGTCCCAATCGAAAAGTACATTGATGTAGCCGTCGGTGGTGGCGCGGAAGGTATTATAAAACATATCAATGGCGCGACCCCAGCTCACGGTCTCGCACGTCTGACCAATGGCATAAACGCCACCGGAGGTGGTGAAAGCCGTCAGCGTGTCGCCGGATTGCCTTGGCAGGAATGATTTTGGTTTCTCCAAACCCGCATCCTCGCCAAAAATCACACCCATAGGCGAAGTAACTTCGTCCTGCTCATAGCTGTTCGGCATGAACAGCGGGCAGGCGCCGGCGTTGCCGTCGAGCTCGAAATCCACCGCGCCGCCGAAGAACATCGTGCCCAGGGCTGTATGACGGATGTACCCGGCCGGACCGACGTGGCGGCAGGTTGGGAATTGACCGATCACAGCGCTGGAGGGATAAGCTAACACACCTTCCGGAGCATCGCCGAATTCACCTGGTATGAGCACATCCCGGCGTACCTCCATGAGATAGTCCTCAACCTCGCCATCCGGCAGGATGCCGCGCCAATCCATTATGGTCTCTTTGGAGAAACGAAAGCGCGCATAGGTATCGCCTTCTTTAGCATCGGTTGGTACGATGATCGGCAACACGTTCAAATTGGCTGAAATTTGTCGATCGAGGACCAGCTCGCCCGGGTCATTCCAGTTGCCGTCCTGATTAAAATCGATCCAGCCTTTGAGCATGCCGTTGGTGGAGGCGACAATCTCCACCAGGGCGGTATCGCCCGGCACTAAAGGCGTGCGCAGAGAGACGCCGTCCTCATCGTCTTGGTTGTTTTTATCGTCGCCGTCCGCTCCCGGGCCGGGCTGTCCGTCGGGATCGGAATCGATAAGTTTGCCGAGATAGACATCGTGTGAGACGATATGCCTGGCGCCGTCTTCCTCCCGATTGGTGCCGTAATGATTCGGCGCATCACCAAAATCAAGGTCACACGGTTCCGCTTTGATGTAATCGGGTTTGGAGATGATATCCTTACCGTATTTGCAGGTGACTTCAAGCGATACGGTATAACTGCCGGGTGAGTTGTATTTAACCGTATGCGGACCCGCGCCGCTTGCAGATGCCGGCGTGCCGCCGGGAAAGGTCCACCACCAATCGATGGCGCCGGTGGATTTGTCGGTGAATTCGACCTGAAGCGGGGCGCAGCCTTCCACCGGATCGCCGATGAAATCGGCCTTGCAATTACAATCATTGACCACGATATAATTCATTTTTTTCTCGAGATCCGATCCGGTTTTGCATACAATTTTCAATTCTACATCGTAGCTGCCCGGCGTGTTGTAGTGTACACCATGGGGGCCTTTTCCGGTAGCGGTGGAGGGTGAACCGCCTGGAAACGTCCAGTCCCAGGACACCGCCCCCGACGAGTTATCGGTAAAGGTTACTTTTAGAGGCGCGCATCCGGAGGTCGGACTGGCATAAAAATTGGCAGTGCAAGCGCAATTTTGCACGTTGATGTACTTGCTCTTTTTTATGCTGTTAAAGCCCTGTTTGCAGACGATGCTGAGCGCGACGTCGTAGGACCCCGCTGCATTATAGGTAACAAGATGCGGTCCCTTGCCGGTGGCAGTAGCGGGTGAGCCGCCGGCAAATGTCCAGCTCCAGGAAGTCGCGCCGGTGGAGTTGTCGGTGAACGTTACTTTTAAAGGCGCGCAGCCGGAAGTGGGCGAGCCGGTGAAATCGGCATTGCACTGCGCCTGTGCAAGGTCTATGGAAGTAGGGAAAAAAATCATAACCCAGAGTATGAAAATATAAGATAGGAGATGGGAATGGGTTGAACATCGATAGAAATACTTCATGGCGGGATCCTCCTTTGTTTATATAAACCTGGAAGATGCAGGCGCATTGCCGGGCTGTTGATTTGGGCGGGATGAACCTGGCGGCATGCGGCTTGCGCCGGATTTGCCCGGCAATCAGGAACCGGACGAACTAGGTCGTTTTAACATAAAAATCCTCAGATTCTATCTTTGATCCATATTCGGCTCTAACAGGCGTAGTGAGTGAATGGAACGGCAGTCGGGCGGTTATCCATTCATAATTGGGAATAGCGATTCGGTGTCGGATGGGAATGAGAATTATGTTATATTTAAAAATAGTAAAAAAAATCAATATAACAATTGAAAAAACGCACAAAATGAAAATTTTTCTCAAAAAGCGTATGGACGCCATGTTGTGAAAATGTAACTTGAGCGCTAACGGAAAATAACACCGATTCGGTGCTTACAGGTTAATTATGTAACCCTGCGGGTGGTACATTTTCAGTTAGGTTCGTGGTTTAACACCGAATCTGGGAATAAAAAAACTACCGGACAAATTCTCGGTAGCTTTTTTATATCTAAACTAAAATATCCGGAAGTTTGTTTTAAAAGCATGTATGTTCCCCCATATGCCAATCACATGCGTTGTCTTCCGAGCGTTTTTTGTTGATGGGCGCCCACCCTGTGCATGGCGGTAAGGGGATACCCATTCGTTTGCCGCGATAAAATGAAGCAGATATTCTAAGCTTGCGCTTACAGCTGGGGCACAAAATCCCGCTTGGAAAGGCCCATCTTTTTCATCTTGAATCGCAGGTTGGCTTCGGAAATGTTGAGCGCTTCCGCGGCGCGCGACTGGTTGCCGGCGAATTTTAACAGCGCGCCTTCGATCATCTCCTTTTCCAATCGAGCCACGGCCAATCCCAGACTCTGCAATTCTATCCGTGTGAACTGGTGCTGATGGTTGTAGAAAGGCAAAGCCTGTGGGATCAGTTCCGATTCCGGTGACGCTAACACAGCTGTACGAGCGACGTTGGTCATTTCTTTAATGTTGCCGGGCCACTCATACTTGAGCATCTGGTTAAATACTTCAAAGTTGATGGCCGGTACCGGGTGTCCAAGGTCTTCGCAAACCTGCTTCAGGATGTTTTCGAACAACAGGGGGATGTCTTGCCGGCGTTCCCGAAGCGGCGGAATTTTAATCGTCAATTCCGAGAGTGCGAGAAAGAGCTCTGAATTGAAATGGTTACGATTTTCGCTGGTCAGCCATTGAATGTCGCCGGTGGTAATCAGGCGAAAATCGGTTTCGATGGCAACATCTTTACCAGCAAAACGGTAAAATCCCCGTTTAGCGAATATCGCCAATTTTTTCTGCACTTCTTCATCGAGTTGGTCAACGTCTTCAACGATTAAGATGCCGCTGATTTTCTTTTGCTGGATCGGCGTTTGTAAACCTTTTTCAATCTGTGACCATACTTCATGTTCAAAGGCGGAATTGAGCCGTGCAGCATTGGTTTCGATGAGAAGTGGTTCACTATCACTCAATGAGTAAAGTAATTGAGCGATTTTGATTTTCTCAGTCCCGGCCTCTCCGACAATGAGCACATGTTGCTTGTGGTGGCTAATAGTAAGGAGGGACTTGCGCGTCCGATTTATTTCGGGGCAATTCCCCACTAAAACCTCCTCAAGCATGGCTTTTGATTGTCTTCCCTTCATTTTTCCCCTCATTATTTTGATACAGTGGGTTTGACGAACTTTTGGTTTAAGATTTGACCTTTTTTTGTGCGCAATGAAACGATATATACATAAATGTTCCAGATCGTACCTAAAACGATGATCATGGTGAAAATTTTAAACAACACAATGCTCTGCTTCGAAAGAGCGGAAACCAGAATCAAACTGGCGGCAAAAATACACTGCAGCATCACGCTTTGACTGCTGATTAGTTGTCTCAGCTGCGAAAGGATGACGGCGGTTGATTTGTCTCTTATGACGACCGGCGTCGAAATGGCATAACGACCATCGAATATCAGTTGTTCGCGCAGTTGATAACCTTCCGATGACAATGAGGCTAAGCGCAAAAACAGAATGACACCCAATACCAGCAGGCAAAAGGTCGCAAAGTACTGATCAACGCCGTAAATATCGATCTGCCGGAGTGCGATAACATAGTCAAATATATCGCAAAGATATAAAAGGAACAAACCTACCGCCAGGGCGTGGAGAAACGCGCCATTGGGTCGGTTTTTTCTCAACAGTACGATGAAATATGCCAGCAGTGCCAGTAAGGCTAAAACATCGGTGCGAATATAATGCATAATGTTTTGCAATGTCGTTAGCTTGAAGGCAAACCGGGTGATTGTAAGAGCATTGTACCAGAAATCGATCTGGCTTAAAACACCGAAAAAACAGGCCAGTAGATAGACGCTCCATCGCGGCAGCTTGTAAAAAACATACCGAAAGACGAATGCCAGGGTTCCGGTTAATAAAATGGTCCATGCGATCATCCGCGAATAAATAAGTGCATTCCAGCTGTCAAAGTTGTCGCCAACGACATAGTCGACACCGATGAAGTAAACCAGCAAAGTCAGAGTGACCAGGAAAAAACCAAAGCTAAAATGATAGAAATTTTCCGAAAAGTACCGATCATTCTTGGCAATGAAAAGACTGGATACCGCCAGGAAGAAGAAAAGGGAAAAATTGATCCAACTGAGAAAATGCAGCGGAAAATGCGGCAACCGGTCAAGCAAATTTAAAATGACCAGGAAAATTAGCCAACAGAAAAAGATGATCTGTACTTGTCTGGAAAATGACATTAATAACGCCGCACAGTTACTTTCTTAGTTTCCCCTTGTGGTATCGGGCATCGGGAAAAGGGGGCCCGGCATAACACTATGGATTATGCTGCTGCCACTTTTGGGAAAGATCAGTCTTGCTTTTTTAACCGATTGTTTCGAACCTTCGTTAATTTCGGTATTTTTTCGACTAATAGCAAGACTTTTTTCAGTTTGAATGAAAGAATACGTCTTGGCGGAGAACAGACCGAGAAGCATACACCCACTCAATACGAAAACCGTGATGACGCTAAGTAATTGTTTTTTCATGATAACCTCCTTGTGGTTTGTAAAATGTACTAAATTTGGCATTAAAATACGCCACCTTAATATAAAATAAAAAGTTATAAAAGGCAAGAAATAATCGATAAAAATAACGAAAAATCGAATTTTATTCTTGACAAAGAAACAATTTTTTTTTATCTTTCAATAGATGTGAGCGGGAGCACACTATATACCTTTTTTTACTGACGTGCTCTTCACTAATTACCATTCATCCTGCCCAATAGCATTCGTCATAACGATCTGTTTGATCCGACTGAGAGTCGATGTCGTCTCCTCAGCCTCAGTCGGTTTTAAGGCCTACTTATTTCGGAGGGCTTATGGAATACAATCTATACTCGGTTCTCCACAGTTGGTTCTATAAACAGCACCAATTGGGAGTCAGAATTGTCGAAAATGAATCTGAGACTAAATTGAAAATCGTGTGCAAGTCCTCTGTCTATTATTACGATGTCATTGGCCGCCCGGATGGGGCACAGCCCAATGATGCGGATTCATTCTATGATGACTTAATCGGCAAGTATCAAAATAAGCGCGACAAAAAAACAGCGTTTGATCTTAGCAACAAGGATCGCTCTGACCTGGAGGAAGAAATCGCACTGTTTTTATTCAGGGCATTAGCTTTTTACCGGTTGCACGAATATTATTTCTGTGAAAAAGACTTGTTGTTCGCCATCAATTCACTCGAATTCATCATTAAAAACAGCAGTGATTCCATCATTAAAAATCACTACAGCAAATATGTAGATATCATCATTCTCATATATCAGAAGAATCTATCGCTGTTGTTTAATAAAAACAATGATGTCGAGGGCTCTTCATTTGCACTCAAGCTGGCCAAAAAAACGCTGCAACAAATGCTTGCAAAGGGATCCAATTATGAATTCTATTTCAGCGAAAAAGACTTGAAAGCAATCAGCGTTTTTGTTCTCGATCATGTGGAGCGCACACCATCCGCTGTGTCGGACAATATGTTTCTCCAACTTGTTCAGCAACCAACCCTGGTCAAGTAACCGGAATTCATATCACGGTTCATTCAACATTTGCCCGTGTTACTCGTGCGGCCGGGGGCTGCAGAGGAATGCATCTGAAAGTGCAGCGCTGAAATCCAGTCCGTCTGATCTATTAATATTATATAGCGACGAATACGCCGGTCTGCAGATGATTACTTCATCAGAGGCGGATACATTTCATGCTTATTTCAAGTCTGAAATTGATACCCCATACATGAAACGATCATAAGCTGCATTGCTCACCTTTCAATTAGCAGCGCCTTCAGGTCTCGAGTAACTCACCACGAATAGTTAGTTGCTGGCTTTGAAGAGCCCGACCGCGAGCAGCGTTTCTCTACCTTCATTTCTTTCTCTTTTTCAGAATGTCCGGTTGAATGCCATGCCCTCAAACAAGTGCGAACGTGATCTATTCAGCCAATTCTTCCATCCGGCCATTTTACCTGTAATAAAGTAAAAAAATAGTAACAATTTTACGCAGAAATCGTTATCTTAAGATAAGGTGGGATACGGCTAAAAGTGAGTTTATCATGAAAAATGTGCGCTATCTGATTTTATTTATTGCCATCACAATTTTTTGCAGTTGCCCTACCCCTCCTGAACCTACGCTTGAAATAACAGGATATAAATTTTTCATTCGACTGCCGGATGACTATGAGGGAGAGGATCAGTGGCCGCTCATTTTATTCCTGCACGGCCGCGGGTGTGGTACTATCGATTATCTGGTATATGCAAGCTGGGGGTTGGGCGCCCATGCCGATACCTGCGCCAACTTTCCGTTCATCATCATCGCGCCGCAAACTTCGGACGATTGGTCACCGGATATCCTGTCGGATTTATTGGAGGACGTCAGTCAGAATTATAAGGTTGATACGGACCGCATCTACGTCACCGGGTTCAGCATGGGCGGATCGGGGACGTATCATTTAGCCTTTGCTTTTCCGCAACGATTCGCCGCCATCGCGCCCATTTGCGGCTGGGGTAATACCTCCCAGGCTTGCAGTATCGCCCATTTGCCCATCTGGATTTTTCACAACATCGGCGATCCGACCATCCCCATTCAGCATTCCTACGATATGGCAGATTCGTTGACCCAGTGCGGAGCGACGGACCTCCTGACCACTTATTATAATAATGACATGCACGACGCCTGGACCGAGACCTATCACAATCCGCAGCTTTATGATTGGTTTTTGAGTCATCGCAGAAAGGATTAACCTGAAAAGGACCTCAATGAAGAAATGGTTGATATTTTTTATTTTGACTGTTCAGGGCGCTACCGGCGCTCAGGAGCAGATGTTTTTTGAACCGGACGTTGAACGAACCTGGCATAAAATGGCCGGATTCGGCAATCTAACCGGGATATCCATCGGCGGCAACTATAACCCGAAAAATTGGCTCAGCCTGGAGGCGATGGCCGGTTTCAGCCTGCCGTATACACCCTTCATGCCCGCACCCTATCCCGGCAATCAATTTACCGCCAATCTGCGCTTACGACTGATCCATAAAACGGGTTTGTACCTCATGAGCGCCTATTTTCTTGGTTCTTATGAAATCAGGCAAAACAGCGGCGATGTCAGCGTTACCGAAATGAGCACCATTCATGCGCCCCAGTTTGC
>JAFGSU010000504.1 GCA_016934435.1 Candidatus Zhuqueibacterota bacterium
AAAAGACTGTCATTGCGAGTGGAGGAACAGTGTATTTATAAGAACAGTATATGCCGTGAAACGAAGCAATCCCCGCCATGTCCTTAGAAGCGGAGAACACAGATGCAAAAGTCCGGCATCTGCCATGGATCGTGGCGATCTACGCTGAAAGGGCATTGGACAGAGATAGTCACCTTTTGGCGGAGATTGCTTCATCCGCCTTTGGCGGATTCGCAATGACATTCTTTTTTTATGTCCATGTGTGAATAATGGCAGTTTTGCCATAGCCAACTCGCGATACCGCTCTTTTGGTTATATTTGAATTGACGAGCTGTACTAATTCCCAACTCGCGAGTGTGTAAAAGTACATTCTATCACGACGCATTCCGGTGTATTCCCCAACCGCACCGGCGGCCCCCAGGTACCGGCGCCACTGGATACGTAAACATGCGTCGATCCTTTTCGCTTATATCCCCAGCTGACTTCATAGACCAGGTCGGTGATCAGGTTGAAGGGAAAAATTTGTCCGTGATGGGTGTGCCCCGACAGCTGCAGATCGATGCCGTGTTTTTCCGCTTCCTCGAGGCGGAAGGGCTGATGATCCAGCAGAATCAGGGGTAGCGATGCATCCAGGCCGGCGACCAGCGATTTTAGCGAAGCTCTCGAACCACCGAATTGGCTCAGCGTGCGGTCCTCCCGGCCGATGATATAGAACGCATCGGCCACCTTGACGGCGTGGTCGCGCAGCACCGTGATGCCCGATTTTTCCATCAGCTGCGCGGCGGATTCGATGCCGCCGTAATACTCATGGTTGCCGGGGATGGCAAATATCCCCAGCGGCGCCTTTAACCGGCGCAGCGCATCGCACATGTTTTTTTCCGACAACGAAACCGCATCCTCATCAAATAAATCTCCGGCGATCAGTACGACATCGGGCGATTGCGCATTGATCAGACCGGCCAGCTTCCGCATACGGCCGGCGTGGATCAGGGTGCCCAGATGCATATCGGAAAACATGACCAGGCGCAGGGGAGATTTTTTACAGGGTTTATCGATCTGAACCGGCAGAATGCGCAATCGCAGGTAACGGGCATTGACGGCGCTGATAAGCGTGAGCGCCAGCACCAGGGCAGTAGTGACAACGAATGTGATCAGACGAAGACGCGGCATGGGCCGGTTCCACAGATCACCGATGAATGGTATTACGGCATCAATTAGCCGCAACAGGTCGATGCATAGCAGAATGAGAAACGCGAATATCATGATCGCCAGGTAATAGGAACCGATCGTGATCAGCACGGCGCCGAATCCGGCGCTCAAACATTTTTCGCAGATTCGGCCCAGGGGATAGGTGAGGATCAGGAGCAGCATCAAGCCGAAAAAGATGGATTTGGCCGGGCTGCCGGCGGGTAACGCCTGCAATCCACGCCGGACGATATAGAAATTGACCAGTGCGTAAACGGTCAAAACGGTTGTGAAAAAAATAATAAATCCTGCTTGTTTCATCGGGCTGCTATCATTTGTTCGGCATTTGCGACGCTGTATCAGACAATACATGAGGACTGGACATGGGCAATCTACAAAAAATTTTGATCAGAATCAAATAGTAAACGATTCAAGACGGCGCAATCAGGAAAAATCTTGATTCTTTAGTTTATTTTGTCTATCTTAAAAGACAATTCAAAGAAAATGATTCATAAAAACGAACTAATGCGATGATGTGCAGAAAAATTACCATTGCCCTGTTTTGTCTTTTGGTCGGTCTAACTGATTTGTCAATGTCGGTACCGCCCGATGGCGGCAATCCGGCGGATCGTCTGGAGAGCGAGCTGGAGTATATCTTTTCCGATCCCTCCTTTTCGACGGCGCACTGGGGTGTAGCCATCCAATCCATGAAGACCGGTGAATATTTATATTTGCGCAACGAAAATAAAGCTTTCATGCCGGCCTCGAACATGAAGCTTTTTACCACCGCTTCGGCCCTGCTGACCCTGGGACCGGAGTACCGCTTTATCACCAGACTGGTCACAACTGGCATAACGGATTCCGTCGGTGTATTGCAGGGCGATCTGATTCTGGTGGGATGCGGCGATCCTTCCATCAGCGGCCGCTGGGCGGATGATCACATTACCCGGACATTTGAACAGTGGGCCGACAGTGTTAAAGCGGCGGGTATTAAAGCCGTGAATGGCCGGATCATCGGTGATGATCGATATTTTTTCGATGATCCGCTGGGCGCCGGCTGGTCGTGGGATTACCTGAGCGACTATTATTCGGCGCAGATCAGCGCACTCACATTCAACGACAATTGTGTCGATATTATTTTTAACCCCGGCGATAGCCTCGACGCTCCGGCCTATTTCCGGTTGGAGCCGGATACAAAATACGTGCAGATCATCAATCGGGTTGTAACGGGTCGGCGTACGCGCATCTCGTTTAACCGATTTCTCGGCGCTAATAGAATTGTATGCAGCGGCACCATTGCCCTGCATGCCCGAGACCATCGCGAATGGATCACGGTGGAAAATCCCAGCAAATATGCCGTTTTTGTTCTGCGCGAGATTTTAATGGCTAAGGGTGTTGCCGTCAGCGGAGAGGCTCTCGATGTCGACGAGCTTCCGGATTATCCGCTTTCATCCATGCAGACGATACAGGTGGCTTCGCATACCTCGCCGCCCCTGAGCGAGATCGTCAGGGTGACCAACAAAGACAGCAATAATCTGTTCGCCGAGCTGCTGCTGCGGGTTATCGGCCGTGAGGCCGGCGAGGAAGGCAGCGCAGCGGGCGGCGTGAAGGTAGCGCAACGACTATTTGAAGCCATGGGCATTGTACCCGCCCATTTGAGCATTGCCGATGGCTCCGGGCTGTCGCGGCTCGATCTGGTTACACCCTTGAGCGTGGTCAAATTGTTACGGTATATGCGCCAGCATGCCGCGGGGGAGACGTTTTATGCAAGTTTGCCGATTGCCGGTGTGGACGGCACCATAAAGGGTCGCATGCGATATACCAGTGCGAAGAATAATGTGCGGGCTAAAACCGGCTATATCGGCCGCGTGCGCGCCCTGTCGGGGTATGTAACGACCCAGGATCAGGAAGAATTGGCTTTTTCAATGATCGTCAATAATTATGCCGCCCCAACCGGCAGTGCGAATTATATACAGGATCTTGTTTGCGAACGTCTGGCTAATTTTTCCAGAGAATAGCAATTTGAGGCGAAGGCATTCCCATTTAGTGTTTTGAGGTATGATCGATGTTTTTTATTTACAGGGCAAAACCGCGCCGGTTTTCCCATCGATTTAAGGCCAATGGTGCGTCCGCCTCATTATCATCGGCCTGGGGGCATCCGGTGCAGAACCGCATGAGCTGGCGTGGATTCGTTCGCAACCTGATTTTGTTCCTTTTGATATTGTTTTTATTTCTATCGTTGCGCAGCCGGCCGCAGCAGCCAACCCCGGACGCCAGCACTCCGGTCGATATAACCGTGGAAGAGATCCTTATACAACCTTAAAAAAATGAAGATATTCCGAAAAATAAACCGATGGTTCGATTCGCAGCAATTGCGCATGAAACTGATCATCACGATTGGCCTGCTTTTCACAACCCTGATGTCGGTGATGAGTTTTTTCATCATCCATGAAGGCAAACGTATCCTCAATACGCGTCTGGAGGAGACTTGCACCATGGTGATGCGTCATGTGTCCAATGCCATCAAAGATGAATTGTTGTTGTATTATAATCCAGAAACCGATGATAACAGCAAGTCTTTGCACCTGGGTATTATTCGCGAGTCCATTCTTTCGATTTATAAGGAGAATATCGAAGGCCTGAATTTTGTCGAAGTCATTGATCGCAATGGACGGGTGATTGCCCACACCAGTATGGAACGAATGTATGAAAAAATCGACCAGGGCGACAGCACCAATTTTATCAACCTGACGACCACGCTGGTGCGGGAGCAGGATGCCATGATCGAATATATTCATCCGATGTATGTCAATGCCGGTGATCGACGGATATTCGTCGGTGCAGCGATTTTAGGTTTTTCAAAATCCATCATCCTGCGGCCGGTACGGCAAGTAACGCAGGCTATTGTGATGCTGACGGTTCTGGTTATTTTATTTTCCATCGTTTTCATATTTTATATTGCCAGACGGATGACCGTTCAAATTGATGCGCTGGGGCGAGGGCTACGGCGGGTTAGGAATGGCGATTTGAACATCAGCATCCCCATGCATTCCACCGATGAGCTGGGACGATTGACGCGGGAGTTCAATGCCATGATCGTGCATCTGCGGGAGAAATTGCAGATGCAGAAATTTGTTTCCAGCCTTACCATGCAGATGATTCACAAGCGTAGCGACGCGACGGAGTGGCCGCCGGTGGGTGAAAAACGGGAGATCACCGTCCTTTTTTCCGATGTGCGCAGTTTCTCACAATTGACGGAAAAATTAGGCGCCGAGGAAGTGGTAAAGCTCATCAATATCTATCTCGATCTGCAGGCTCAAATCGTGGAGGAGCATGACGGCATTGTCGACAAGTTCATGGGGGATCAGATTATGGCGATTTTTTTGGGTGAGGATCAGGCCGACCGCGCCATCCAGGCGTCGGTGAGCATACAACGGGCCATTGGCGAACTTAATCATAAAAGTTCCAAAAAAGGACAGGTGGTGTTAGAAGTCGGCTGCGGCCTGCATATTGGGGAAGCGATTCTGGGGCATATGGGTTCGCAAAACCGTCTCGATTATACGGTGATCGGTGATGTCGTCAATCTGGCGGCGCGGTTTTGCGCTCTGGCTAAACCGGGGCAAATTATCGTGCCGCTGGAAATGGTGCGGCAATTAAATGGAAAGCAGTCAACCGTCCGGTTGCAGAGAGTGAAAGTGAAGGGGCGCAGTCAGCCGGTCGAAATTTTTGAAGTGGACTATGATCGGGATATCATCACCTGAAGCAGGCGCCATCCGGAGGGGGATGAGACGGGCGGTTGTTGCATTCCTGTGTCTGATCAGCCTGACATTTGTCAGCGGGTCGCAGGGTCAGACGGAGTGGCAAAGCATTTATCCAAGCGCCAGGGCCTTTGGCATGGGGCAAAGCGGCGTGGTGGAAATTTATAATCTCTCCGCATTGTACTGGAATCCTGCCGCGCTCTCGTTCATTCACGCTCATCAGGGCTCTTTTACCCTCATGCCGCCTTTCCAGCTCAATGCGTTCGGTTACGCCGGGTTTGTGCCGTTTCGAGGTACCTTTGCTTTTCACATCGCGCCCATTAATAACGGCGATGCAAAACAGGTCACTTCCGTCGGATGGGGGCGAAACATCGGCGCTTCGGCCCATATCGGAATGGCCGCCAATTTCCTCCAGTTTGAAGATAAAAATACCACCGCACTCGGATTCGGCTTTTTATTTCGCCCCGTTTCCTCGGTCAGTTTTGCCTCCAGAGTGCCGTTTGGCATTCATTCTCTTTTTGCCGACCGATTCACGCTGGGCCTGGCCCTGCAAGGCCTTTCCGTCGGCTCTGTAGATTTGGATTCGCAATTGCAAATTGGCGCCTCGTATGCCTTGTTCCCGAACTGGCCAAAGGTCGTATATGCGTTCCATGGCGGCAGTGTGCACAACAGTCATCATCTGGGCTTTCTCTTTAAACCTGCTTCAACCATAGAATTCTATACCGGCTGGACCGATTGGCAATCGGAGAAGGCGGCCGCTGGTGTAACCTGGCAATGGCAAAATATCGATATTGATCTGGCCTATCGCTTCAAAGATAAGGTGTTTAAAATTACCACCAGCTTCGACATCGGGCCGCCGGCGCGCGAACTTTCCGCACGCGCCTATGCCAATGCTTACGCCTATTTACAGGATAACCGGCTTTCCAAAGCGTACGAGTATTGCAAACGGTCGCTGGACTATGATCCACAGAATATCCAGGCTGCCGACATCCTGTCGAACCTTACGCCGCAATTACAGGAACAAAACCGCCTCATCGATTCCCTCATGACCGCGGCGCGGCAATATATCGAAAAACGCTGGTACATCAGCGCGGCAACCAATTATCTGAATATCCTCCATCTCGATCCCGATAACACCAAGGCTCAAAAGGCATTGGAAACCATCGGACCTTTTGTTACCGAACATACCGATAAATGGTATGAACTAGGGCAGCAATACTTTGAAAAGGGCGATCTGGAAATGGCCAAGGAAGTCATTGAAAATATTTTACGCGTGCGACCGGAGAATCTGGATGCCGAACAATTCCTCGAACAGATAAACGACGGATTGCAAAAGCAAGCGCAGGAATATTTCTATGCCGGTCTCGGATTCTATCAGCAAAAAAAGTATGACCAGGCTGAAGCTCAATTCACCCAGGCGCTCATTATTTCGCCCGATTTCACCGAAGCCTCTCACTATTTAAATCTGATCAATTCTGAACGAGCCCACATCGAAGAGATGATAGAAAAGCATATTGGGGAGGGTGAGCGATTGCAACGCAACAAGGATTGGAGCGGCGCCCTCGATCGATATCAACAGGTGCTGGAACTGGACCCGGATCACACCGCAGCAAAATCGAAGATTGAAGAAACGCTCGATCAGCGCAACGTGCATCTGGATCAATTATTCAGCCGCGCAGACGCTTCCAGAAAACGCGGCGACCGCAATATCGCCAAAAGATTACTGCGCGAAATTATCGAAATACGCCCCTCCTATCCGGGCGCCCGTAGCATGCTGGACCAACTATTGACTTCACGGGAAAAAGCACAGCGCTACATCGAGCTCGCCAAGCAATACAGTGAACAGTATCGTTGGGAATCGGCGGTAGTGGCTCTCGACTCGGCGCAAACGTATTACCCCACATCCAGCGAGGCCAAGCGAATGCGGCGCAAGGTTTACGAAAATCTCAACAGCGATCGGTTGATGCGTATCGGTCGGACGGCTTACCGGCAGGGCCGCTTCCGCGACGTCATCGATGTCGCCGATGCCATCTTAAAAAAGGAACCGCGCCATCAGGCTGCGCGAGAGTTGCAACAACAGTGTCAGGCCCGTATCGACCGCCTGGTGGATGAATACTTTAATCAGGGCATCCAGCTGTTCACCGAGGAAAAGTACCGCGAAGCCATTGCCGAGTGGCAAAAGGCATTGCGCTTAAATCCATCTCACCGCGGTTCTCTGGAGTATAAAAAGCGGGCCGAGGAACGCCTCAGAGCTTTAAGCGGTTTACAATAATAGAGGGGCCCCGACGCCATTAGCAGGTGGTCGGGCATGGCGCACACCATGGATCGTTCGTTTTTTTATGAAAACATGTCTTAAAATCTGTATGACCGGCTGCACTTCGATTTTTTTCCTGCTCACCCGAACCGATAAAATAATACTTATTGCATGCCTGTTTGCTTCATTGGCGTCTTTTGGCGTGCGAAACTGGCTGCAACAGGAGGGCACCGATGCCGTCGTCGAGGTGAACGGGAGGTTATACGCCAGAGTGAGTCTGTTGCAGCCCGATCGTATTCGGGTCACCGGTATGCAGGGGGAGGTTTGTATACAGGTTGAAGATGGCGCCCTGCGGGTTGTCAGTTCAACCTGTCGAAATAAAATTTGCATGCAGAGGGGCTGGATCAGGCATGCCGGGGATATGATCGTCTGCGCCCCCAACCGTGTGATCATCAGAATTTTGCCTACATCCGGACACCCATTTGATATGATCACCGGATGAAAGAATGCTTATGCCTTTTTTTTCCGCTCGAAAAATTGCCCAGCTGGCGCTGCTCACCGGCTTTGGTCTGATCCTGTTTATTTTTGAAAACATGCTACCGCGGCCCCTGCCATGGATTAAATTGGGGACGGCACAGATAGCTTCCCTGCTGGCGTTGTATCTGGCAGGGTGGCGCGAGGCGCTCCTGGTCACCGTGGCTCGGGTGGTGCTTGGTTCACTCATTATCGGTGTTTTGGCCGCACCTACTTTCTATCTTTCATTGGGCGCCGGCCTGACCGCCATCCTGGCCATGAGTCTATTGCAGGCTCTATGGGGTGATAGAATAAGTATCATCGGCGTCAGTCTTTGCGGCGCCATGATTCATAATATCGCCCAATTGATTCTGGCCTACTGGCTTGTTGTACAGAGTCGACAAATTTTTTATCTGTTGCCGCTGCTGACCCTGCCGGCTGTTTTCACCGGCCTCGTAATCGGGCTCTGCAGCTATTTTCTGCTCGAACGGGCCAAGCCGTTAGCATGGTTTAAATCATGAGGAGACGCAGCTAATTCAACTTTGGGAACCTCAGCGTTTTGTGACGGTATAATATCAAGGATAGGTGCAGGAGGAAAGGATGGAGAACCGGTTTTCTCCCGAACTTTTAGAACATCTGGCGAATGCGCGAAGGGTGATGGCTTTGACCGGCGCAGGCATCTCCGCTGAAAGCGGTGTCCCGACTTTTCGCAGTCCGGACGGCATCTGGAGTAAATTCAAACCGGAAGAGCTGGCCAGCATGGACGCTTTCATGCGTAATCCAAAACTCGTCTGGGAATGGTATCAATACCGGCGACGCTTAATCTATGAAGTGGAGCCCAATCCGGGTCATCGAACCCTGGTGGATATGGAAGCGTTTTATCTCCGTTTCCGGCTGTTCACACAAAACGTCGATGGGCTACATCATAAAGCGGGCAGCAAACAGGTGTATGAATTGCACGGCAATATTATGCGCAACCGCTGCAGCCTCTGCGGCCGACGCGTCCTACAAACAGCGGAGGACGACAGCGAGGAACCAGCGCACTGCCGTTGCGGCGGCTTGATGAGACCGGACGTGGTATGGTTTGGTGAAATTTTGCCGGAAGATATCCTCAGTATGGCTTATGACGAAGCCATGTGTGCGGATCTCTTTTTTTCCATCGGGACTTCGGCGGTTGTCTATCCGGCCGCTCATCTGCCGGTGCTTGCGGTGGAGAGCGGCGCCTATGTCGTCGAAATCAATCCGGAATCCACGATGATTTCCAGCAAAGTTCATACGACGCTGCGCGGCAAGTCCGGTGATATTTTGCCCGCGCTTTGGAGTCAATTATCTCAAAAGAGCCATTTTTAAGTTGTGAATCTCAGGGGCAATGCTTATTTTAAAGGATATTAAAAGTGATCCGGCGGATGTTGAGGTAACAGGCATGTATAAACGATTACTCTATATTGTACTCCTTTTTGTTCTCGGTAATTTTGCCGGTTGTGCTTATTATAACACCTTTTACAACGCAAAAAAGTTTTACAAAGAAGCGGAGAACGAACGGAAGAAACGGCAGCGAACCCAGGTGGTGCAGTTGTCGCCGGAGGAGATGCTGCAGCAACAAAAGCAGGGACTGGTAACTTCCAGTCTGGATGGGGATAAACCCAGCAGCGCCGAAATGCAGAACTATCAGCGCGCCATCGAGAAAGCCTCCAGCGTTCTGGAATTTTATCCCAAGAGTCGCTGGGTGGATGATGCCCTGTTGATGGTGGGCGAGTGCTTTTACTATCGACGTGAATATGCCAAGTCGCTGCGCAAATTCGAAGAAATCATTAAATTGTATCCCAACAGCTCTTTCATTCCGCAAGCTCATCTCATGCTGGCCAAAAATTATCTGGGATTGAGCGAGTTTGAAAAAGCGGAAAATAAATTTCGCGAGATTGCGCTGGACGACAAGATGCCCAAAGACGTCCGCCAGGAGGCTGAGTATGAGCTGGCCGGACTCTATTTTGTCAAGGGCAGTTATGAGCAAGCCGCCAATGAATATCGTCGAACGGCCAAAGAGAGCGATGACAAGTTGATACGCGCCATGTCGTATTATCGATTGGGCGAATGTTTGATTTCGTTGCATCATTATCAGGAAGCGCCTGCCGTATTCAAACGGGCGGTGGATGAAAGTCCTAATGAGGATTTCAAAGCCCAGGCAACGTTCAAATTGGGTGAATCGCAGAGCCTGGTGGAGGATTACGATGCCGCTATCCGTACTTTTTCCAACCTGTTAGCCAAAGAACTGGAACCACGCCGGATTCCCATGATTAAATTGCAGCTGGCCAATAATTTGCGGCTCAAGGGTGAGCTGGAAGATGCCATTAAATGGTATAACAACATCATCAAGGATCATAAAAATACCGATGCGTCGGCCAAAAGCTATTTTGCCCTCGGGGATATTGAAGAGAATCTGAATAACAATTACGCCAAAGCAAAGGAAAATTACGAGCTGGTTCGGGGCGAGTTTGCCAACTCGTCCATCGCCCCGGAAGCCAAATCGCGCGCCGACTATATCGGTCAATATATGGATCTAAAAAAATCCATCAATGAACTGCTTGGTATTACCAGCGCCGGC
>JAFGSU010000505.1 GCA_016934435.1 Candidatus Zhuqueibacterota bacterium
CTTTTCGGAATAATGGCAGTTTTGCCATACCCAACTCGCGATGACAAACGGCGCTGTCATTGCGAGTGAAGCAAGAGTTATGTCGTTTATTGTCAAAGCTGCGTTGGAACGAAGCAATCCCCGCTGAAAGAGGACGAACCGGGAAGCTGCCCTTTTTGCGGAGATCGCCACGCTCCACGGCAGTTCATCTGATAATGGATGCTCTATTGCTCCGCTTCTTGGACATGGCGGAGATTGCTTCGCTCCATGGCGGCTGCTGTTCTTTTTCATGCCCTGTTCCTCCGCTCGCAATGACATTCTTTTTTTTGTTCTTTCGGGAATAATGGCAGTTTTGCCATACTCAACTCGCGATGACAAACGGCGCCTCGCGGCCGGTATCTGGCAATCGGCAATAGATCTTCAACAATATGGCTTTCCAATTCGTCTCTTTAACCTTTTAATCTTTAACCTTCAACCTCCCAACCTTCACCCCTTTAATCCCATTTTCCCTATCAGCGCCTCTTGATCGATGTGGTCAAGATATAATGATTTAATCATCTCCAGTTTGCTCAGATCGCTGGCCTGCGTTTTCACCGTCAGGGAAAACACTTTCGACGCTACCGTATACGTATCCTCCTCACAGCGCAGCACCGGGATATCGGTTTTCTTCAACAGATTCATGATATTGTCATCGGGAACAAAACCGCCGGTCAATAACAGTCCCGATATCTTAAGATGGGTCTCCTGTTGCATCAGGTGCGAGCTGATGGTTACGAGGATATTGTCGACCCGGTCTCCGGGAGTAATGACCAGAGAATGATTTTTCAGGTGTGGCAGCATATTCTGCGGCGCCATGGCGGCGATGGCGACGTGTTCGACAAATTCATTCAATCCCTTTTCACCACTCAACAGTTCAGCGTTCACTCGTTTCTTGATCTGGTACATATGCGGCATGGACAGCAGCGGTTTATACGGCAGAAAGCCAAGCGGGCTGAACTTTTTGTACTGCAAATCGTCGGCTACAATTTCTTTGATTTTATCGTATTTGCTCTCCAAAACCTTGTTGATGACGACGCCGATGATCTCCACACCCTGTTGCTGAAACAGGGCCGCGTTCAGCGTCACTTCATCGATGGAGCTGCCGATGCCGCCGTGGGCTACCAGGATAGCCGATGCGCCGATGAGTTTGGCCACCGTCGCATTGGATAAATTGATAATGGAACCCACACCGGCATGACCGGTGCCCTCGACAATGACTACGTCCTTGTCGCGCGCCACCATTTCGAAACCCTCGACGATCTTGTCCTGCAGATGGCCGTACTTTTGCCGGTTTTTGATATAATCGGTGGTGAAACCCGATGGAATAATCACCGGACTCATCCATTGCAGGTCATCCTCCAGGTCGTAGACCACTTTCATCAGCAGGGAATCCTTGTCGACGATCAGGTCGTCCACCTCGACGTACGACTGCCCCACCGGTTTGATGAATCCGGTCTTGAATCCCATGCTATGGAATAGATTGAACAGACCGATGCAGGTGGTGGTTTTCCCGGCATCCTGGCCGCTGGCGGCGACGAATAGAGCTTTCATCTCTCCTCCTGTATTCGCTTTTTGTACAGCCAAATATAAGAAATTCCGGCAAATTTTCTAATACTTTTTTATTTCTTGAGTTACGGCAAGCCCGATTAGGACTTGTCGTCCAATAAAAGTTTCACTTTATTTAAATGATATTCTTTCTTATATTCCCTTGTTGAGTCAAGCACCGCTCGATGGTTGATAGCCGGAGGCAATACGTACTGATGCCGGCTGCCATCATAATCGGGTGCGAACTCCTTTCTATTCAAGCGGAAATCTATGAACATTGGCGAGAAAAATATAAGGCATGACAAATAATGATCAAGAACAGAGCAATTCTTATTGGTTTATGTGTCGGCATCTTCGTTTCAACGATCTCATCGCATGCTCAACCCCAACATACCAAACTGCTATATTTCGATTCTCTCCTGAATGAAAAGTCGACCTCGCTCGGGGAGATGGTGAACATCAACGGCAGGTTCTTACAGGGTTGGGGTTGGCAGTCACAATATGAAAGCAGTCAGTTGTTTATCACCCTGCCCGAGGATTTACCCCCTGAAGGGACTCTGGAAGTCATGGTGACGAATTTTGATCCCTGGAACCAGAATAATCTTGAAGGTCTGAAGCAGCACATCATCAACCTCTGGTCTCGTCCGGAAGCAGATAAATCGGTATTTTATACCGATGCATCCTGGATCAATGTGCGCACGCAGAGGAATAATAACTATTCCTCCGGCGAAGGCAGGATTGGCTTCAAGTTTCTGACGCAGCCACGAGGTTTTGACAGTCGTGAGGAAGACTATTATATGAAGGATAAACGCTGGCGAGATGATCAGCACTATCGGTTCAGAATCATCTGGACATCAGAACATGCCTACGTGAGCGTGGATAATTCGCTCAAGGCGATACACGATTTTTCCGGGCAGGTTGAACCTTTTCGCTACATCTTTCTCGGCAAAGACGGTCTCATCTATGGCTACTGTGCACAGGTGGGCGTTATATTTTACGATTTGCATATTTATGCAGCAGAGCCGAGCGTCGAGTCGCCGGTGCAATTTACCGATATAACCGCTGCCGCCAATGTCAGAGGATTCTCGGATGAGGGTTATGGCCAGGGCGTTACTTTCGTCGACGTCGACCGGAACGGTCTGGTGGATATCTTTGTCGCCAACGCATCGGATGCACAGGCTGCGCCGGTGTTGTTGTACATGAATCAGGGAGCCGCCACGTTCATCGAACAGGCCACCGCTCGTGGTATTAGCCATTCCGGCAAGACGTACGGTGTTCTGGCAGCAGATTTCGATCTGGATGATGATCCCGATGCCGGTCTGGCAAATGCGCCGATGCAGGAAAATGATCTCGCCGGCCGCAACGATATATATCAAAATTCAGTATCCGGCTCTTTCACCGGCATATCAGAAACAGTCGGCATCAACCGGGAGGTGCGGAGCACCAGCAGTTGTCTGGCTCTCGATGTGGAGGGAGACGGTGATCTCGACCTCTGCGTGATCAATGCCGACGGGCTCAATGAGATGTATATCAACGACGGTGACGGTCAGCTGCAACAGCAGCAACGCGGCATCGAAGGGATGGTTGAAGACAGCAACTTTTTCCTTCGTCGCGGCGCAACCTGCGGCGACGTGGACGGCGACGGCGACATCGATATCTATATATGCTGCTATCAGAAAGACAGCGCCGCCGTGGGCAATCGCCTGTATATCAACGACGGCAACGGTACTTTTCAGGAACAGGCTGAAGAAAGGGGCGTTAGCGCGGGCGGCCGCAGCAATGGCGCCACATTTTCCGATATCGACCGAGACGGCGATCTCGATCTCTTCGTCATTCGATCGCCGTTGCCGAACGGCCCGATACCCAAACTGGGTGTTTACATCAACGATGGCGGCGGGCATTTCCAGGATTTAACCGATGAATATGATCTTGTCTGCAGCGGCTATACGGTGATGATGAATGATGTGGACAACGACGCCGATGTGGATATGCTGATTTTATCGACCAGCGAGGACGACCCGGATACCCGGGCGAAGCTATATCTCAACGACGGCTTCGCCCAGTTTACCATGGCCCTGAACTCTGGCGTGGACGTGCCGGCCGCCAGCCTGCACGGCGGCGCAGCCGCGGATATCGATAACGACGGCGACGTCGATCTCTATCTCACCAACGCAGACGGCCAGAATTATTTGCTGCGCAACGATTTGCAGTCAAACTATCACTACCTGCGTGTCTTCTGTAGGGGACCACTGCAGGATTACGGCGGCATCGGCACCAAGGTTTTCCTCTACGAAGCCGGTCATCTGGGCGATCATAACTATCTCCTCGGTTTTCAACAAGCTGGCTTGCCCTTTGGTATGATGTGTCAGAATGAGCCGATTCTGCACTTTGGCTTAGGGCAGCAGCTCGTCTGCGACATGCAGGTGATCTGGAGCGATGGCCGCGTGCGCGACTATGCCGGCGTCACTGCCGACCAGGTGATCATTGTCGAACCGGGTATGGCGGAGAAAATATATTTCGCGCTGCTGCAGGGTGACGGACAAACCGGCATCGTCGCTCAACCCCTAACCGATTCGCTGCAAGTTGCCGCGCATACATCGGATGGCACTCCGGTAGCTTCCTTTGCCGTAACCTTTTCGGTGCGCAATGGTGGAGGCTGGGTGAATGGCGATACGATTACAACCGTGAAAACCAACGCCTATGGCGTGGCCTCGGTATGCTGGCGGCTCGGTGAAAAGGCGGGCATGCATTATCTCACGGTCACCGGCGCCGACACCACTTTCCAGGTAAGCGCGCGCGCCAACGCCGGTGCGGCCGCAAAAATGATTAAATCCGGCGGCGACGACCAGCTTTGCGTCGTTGGCGCGGAATTCGTACAACCCTTTTCTGTGCGGATTGTGGATATGTATGAAAATCCGGTCGCTGATCATCCGGTTGATTTTTTCAGCATCGATGGCGGCGGCCATTTACGCGGTTATACCCAGCGCACGGAAACGAGCGACGAGGAAGGTTTTGTACAGGTATGGTGGACCGCCGGTCCTTATTTCGGGCCGGATAATCGTCTGCAGGCGAGCAGCGAAGATACGCAACTGCCACTGGCCGGTTCACCGGTCGTGTGGTTCTATCCAGGCAAGCCCATAGATGTCGCGAGTTCGACGATCGTCGCCAACACACCGGTGATAGCCGATGGGATCGCTCAATCTACTATCACCGTCGCCCTGAAGGATACCGCACAGCAGCCGGCGGGAGAAGGATATACCGTCGACCTGCAGGTCGGCGGCAGCGAAAATGTGCTAACTCTCGCCGATACTCTGACGGATGATCAGGGTCGTGTGGCCGCGCTGCTATCGAGTACGAAAGCGGAGCGGAAAATCGTTCGCGCTCGTATTAAAGGATTGGACGTCTTTCTCGCCGACAGCGCTGTCATAGAGTTTTATCGTCCCGTAAATATTGCCGACAGTCTGGCCGTGATAGCGGGCAATGACCAGGTGGGAATCGTCGACCAGTACTTACCCGCGCCGTTTAAAGTGCAGGTATTGAACGTTCAGAAAAGACCTATAGCGGATTATGATGTGCGATTCGTCGTCATCGCCGGCAGCGGCAAGATAAACGGCAGCGATACGAGCTGTACCAAAACCGATGTCAATGGCTATGCAACTGCTTTATTGCGACTCGGCACCCGGGCCGGCCGTAACAACCAGCTGATTGAGGTTTGGGCTGAGGGCGCAAGCAATGCGCCGCTGGTTCTATCGGCGAGCGCCATGGCGGATGCACCGGTGCAACTGCTGAAAGTGTCGGGCGATAGCCAGGTCGTACGCCGCGGCAATGATCTGCCGCTGTTCCTGCAGGTCGCCCTGTACGATCGTTTCGGTAATGGCGTTGCCGACTATCCCGTGCGATTTTCAGCGCTTCTACAGGGTCAGGTCATCACTTCGCAACCAGTGCTGACCGACTCTTCTGGACTCGCCGGCAGTGAAGTGATGGTGTCGGAGATAACGGGTGAACAATATTTCCTGGTGGAGGCAACCGGCTTATCGCCGATATTCTATAAAGTAACCGTAGTGCCCAATTCACCGCCGCAGATTCTGGCGTATACACCGGAAGAAAATAATTTCTCCAGTAGTCATACGACGATTCTGGAATTTGCCATTACCGAAACTGCGGATGGCGATGACGATACGCTGCTGTACAAATGGTTCGTGAACAATCAGTTTTCCGGTGATGACTCCAGTTTTACACTCATTCCGCAGCCCCACATGGGCGAGCGCATCACCGTCGTCGGACAGATATCCGATCGTCGGGACAGCGTTGCCGTAACCTGGAATGTGCGCATCATTGTCACCGAAACGGAACTCACCAATCCAATCGAATTACCGATGGCATGGTTGTTAAAGCCCAATTTTCCGAATCCCTTTAATCCTTCTACTACCTTCCAGGTCGAGGCGCCGGATCGGCAGGAGGTACAGCTGTTGATTTACGACATCCACGGCCGATTGATCCAGACTTTGTTCGAGGGCAGCCTGTCGCCCGGATTTCACTCGTTCGTCTGGGATGGCCGGGATACATCCGGCCGTATGCGATCCAGTGGCATTTATATCTGCATGCTGAAATTCGCAACCCAGAGTCTGAAACAGAGGATTGTTTTGATCAAATAGACTATCACGTTCCAGGTATATATTGGAACGGTCAACTAAGCAAGGAAATCAATGCGGGTGTAGCGGATGGAAATTGTTTTCCTGCTGATCGCAGTACGGATGTCATTGCGAGTTGGGCATGAGGATCTCTCGTTATTTCAATATTAACAGAAAAAGAATGTCATTTTTGCTATCCCCAATTCACGATGACATTATCATGGTTTACACCTTGAATGTGATATAAAGCACAGCGGTTTCGAATTATAACCATTATCTTTGTATGGTCAAGTCTCTCCGATCATTGATGGAGTATGTTTCTCAAGATAAATATTTGCATGCGAAAAAGTATTTTCTACATATTGGCCAATATTCTCTTCTTAATCCAAGCGCTCTATTCTCAGCCCAACCATAGTAAACTGTTGTACGCCGATTTCCTCGACGATCCCGCTTCCACATCCGCAGGCGTTTTATATAACAGCAGAGGTCGGTTTATCCCCGGCGTCGGCTGGCAGACGGAATCCGAAAGCAGCAAGCTGATGATCGCGTTGGCCGATTTTTTGCCGTTCGAAGGCACCATGAAGATCGACCTGACCAACTTTGATCCGTGGAACCAGAACAACGAAGAAGCCCTGAAACAGCATATCATCAACCTCTGGTCACGTAGCGAGGCGGACAAGTCGGTCTATTACACCGATGCCGCCTGGATCAATATCCGCACGCAGCGTCACGTCAAATATTCAGCCGGTGAGGGTAAGACGGGATTCAAGCTGTTGACGCAGCCACGTGGATTCGAAACCCGCTACGAAGCCTATTACATGCGCGAAACACGTTGGGATGCGAATCAAACCTACACATTCCAGATTACCTGGACACGCTCTAAGGTATATATATATGTGGACGAGATTCTCAGGGCAACCCATCCTTTTTCCGGCCAGATCGAACCGTTCCGCTATATTTTCCTGGGCAAGGACAACCTGATCTATGGCTACGCCGCTCAGGTTGGCCCGATTTTTTCCAATTTGCGCCTGTACGGCAAAGGCGTGAACGGAGATTCTTCCCTGACCTTTACCGATATCAGCGACTCGGCCGGTGTCAGTGGCTATTCCGGCAGCGGCTACGGACAGGGCGCGACCTTTGCCGATGTGAATGGCGACGGCTGGACCGACCTGTTCGTCAGCAATGCCACCACTCTGCAGAAAGCCCCCGATTTGCTCTATATCAGTCAAAACGGTCAATCCTTCCTGGAACAGGCCCAATCCCGCGGCACGGACGACATCGGTTTGACCAAATGTATGGCTGTGGCCGACTATAACCTGGATGGATTTTTCGACCTATTTTGCGGTAATATCCCCCTGACCGCCGGTGATGCTGACGGCCGTAACGCGCTTTATTATAACGACGGTGACGGTTTTTTTACCAACGTCACCGATCAAGCCGGCATCGCCGGCGTTTCTCAATCCACCAACGGTGTGCTGGCGCTTGATGTGGAAGGGGACGGCGACCTGGACATCTTTACCGTCAATCCCGGGGAGCTCAACGAAATGTATATCAATAACGGCGCCGGAGTTTTTACGCTTGAAACGCGCGGCGTCGAGCACATCATCGAAAACACCGGAGAATTCGGCCGACAGGGCAGCGCCTGCGGTGATATTGACGGCGATGGGGATTTGGATATTTATCTCTGTCGCCGGCAGGAATCGCATCTGGCAACCCCCAATCTGCTTTACATCAACGATGGCAGCGGATATTTTACTGAAGAGAATGCCGCGCGTGGTGTGGGTATCGGCGGACGTTCCAACGGCGCCGTGTTTGTCGATATAGATAACGACGGCGATCTCGATCTGCTGGTGATGAACTATGCCTTTCCCGGCGGCGGGCTGCCGCTAATGAGCGTGCTCGTCAATGACGGCACCGGCCATTTCCAGGATCGGTCATCGGCTGAA
>JAFGSU010000506.1 GCA_016934435.1 Candidatus Zhuqueibacterota bacterium
AGCACATCACTTTTTTCCCTGTTTCGGTGCTGCCGGTGAAGATGACCTTGTCCACTCCGGCGTGTTCGGTCAGGTGGGGCGCATCCTCATCCTGCACCGGCGTCACATTTACGACGCCATGCGGCAAACCAGCCTGCTGCCATAATTGATTGATTTTTTCGCCGATCAGGACTGCATGCGGCGCCGGCTTGAACACTACTGTATTGCCGGCAACGATAGCAGCGGCAATCTGCGGCAGCGGCACGGAAAACGGGAAATTCCACGGTGAAATAACCGCTATCACACCGTAAGGGGTCATATGATAGTAACTCTTTTTATGCGCAAAAAGCAGCAAATCGTGACTGACGCGCCGCGAAGATAGCATCTTAGAACTTGAGCGGGCTAAATAACGCAGGATGGCCAGCGTCGACAAAACCTCCGCCGCCAGCGCTTCGGTGAGCGGCTTGCCCTGCTCCAGGGCGATCAGTCGGGCGATCTCCTGCGACTGATCGCGAATAAGCTGCAGCAGCTTTTTTAAATAGACCTGACGCTGTCGAATATCGGTTGCCCGCCAGGCAGGATAGGCGCGACGCGCTTCTTTTACCGCGGCATCGATGCCGGCCCTGCCGACCGCAGGCACGCGTCCCAGGGATTCACCGGTAGCGGGATTGATCGACACCATATCGGTCTTGGGTTCCAGAGCGGCGTTCCCTTTTTGCACGTGTTGCCCTTTCTATTTTTTTTCTTCGATATGGCTCATGGCATATTCAGCCAGAGCGGTGATGGTCAGGCTGGGATTGACACCTAAATTGGCTGAAATGGCTGAACCATCGACGATGTAAAAGTTATTGTATCCGAAAACACGACACTGTTTATCGATGACACCGTGTTCGTGGTCTTTGCCGATGACGCAGCCGCCGAGGATATGCGCGGTCAACGGCATGTTGAACAGGACTTCGGTGATGGCGTTTTTCGGCACGCCGTCCATTTTTTTGGCGATGACGCGCGCCGCCTGATTGGCAGCAGGAATATAAGTCGGTATGGTGCTGCCACGCCGGCGTGATGAAAGCTTCCTTTTCCACGGTATGAGCCAACGACGCTTGAGCAGGAACTCCATTTTATTATCATAGGTCTGCATGACCAGAAAAATGATGGTTTTCCGCGCCCAGCCGAACGGATAAAACCCCTTCAAGACCTCGATGGGATGACGCAAACAGTTGAGGAAGAATCGGAGCGGTCGGGTCCAGCGCGAAAAGCCGTCGGTTAGCAGGCCCGAAAGCCAGAACATGACGTCCGATCCCTCGGGATAACGCACCGGCTCGATGTGGGTGGTATCGTCGACGAAGAGACTGGAGGTGATGGAGATGCCGTCGCAATAGCGTTCGTGCTTGTTGCGGGCGGAAATGCCTAACAGGATTTCGCTGTTGGTGCGCACGGTCTTGCCTAACTGCGACGACAGTCGCGGCAGCGAACCTTTGCGTTTGCAGTTCATCAGCAGACGATTGGTGCCGAGGGCGCCGGCGGCGACGACCACGCCGGTGCAGGTTAATCGGTAACCTGACCCAAACCGTTGGCTGGAAGAACGCGCGATTATTTCATAGCCGCCGTCCATCTCGCGGATATCGGTGACGAGCGTTTGCGGGATGATGTGTGCGCCCGACCGTTCCGCCAGATAGAGGTAATTGCGGTCGAGGGAATTCTTACCGCCTCCGCGGCAGCCGACCATGCAACGGCCGGTAAATTCACAACCACGACGCGCCGGACCTCTGCCGCCGAAAAAGGGATCCGGCGTCTCTTTATCCGTATCGCCAAAAAAGATGCCGACCTCGGTGGCTTTGAAATGATCGGCGCGATCAATATCCTCGGCATATTTGCGCAGCAGTTCATCGCTGCGATAGAATTTGGGATTGGGAGTGACACCGAGCATTTTACGCGCCAGCTTGTAATAGGGCGCCAGGGTTTGTTGCCAATCCGGCTGCAGTCCGGCCCACTGCGGATCGCGGAAAAAGGGCTCCGGCGGTTCCAGCAGCACGGCGCAATAACCCAGGCTGCCGCCGCCGACGCCGGCGCCACTGAGCACCAGTGCATTGGGCAAAAAAGTCAGCTCCTGAATACCGCTGCAAAACAGCTGCGGCGCCCACAGCCATTTCCACAATTGCCAATTGGTTTTGGCATAGTCCTGATCGCGAAAACGTTTGCCGCGCTCCAGCACTGCCACTTTGTAGCCCTTTTCTGCCAGTCGCAGCGCTGCGACGCTGCCGCCGAAACCGGAGCCGATGATGATGTAATCAAACATTTTCGACATGCGAGCCATTCCCATAAGTGAAGATTGTATCTTGTTCCATCCTGGCCAATAGAAATAAGATAAGAAAATTGAATCAGATTCACAATGGTATTTTTTGCGGTGCCGAAATTGGTGCGCCAGGCCAGGGGAGAATGAGCATCATGGGGAATGTTTCCCACTCCAGGGAAGTGGATGAATTGTTCAGTTCAGGTTCTGTTCAGCCTCCTGCTCCTCAGGCAACTCTGCTTCCCGGTTCTCGCTTTGCCGTACCCACATGAATTTTCGCCGCAAGGTGGCGGAATAGTATTTTTCCAGAACATCATATTCCACCTGCTTGCCCCAGTTGTAAAAAACCCGCGGATCGATGTAGGACTTTTGACTGGTGCCGAGGTTCCAGGTACGATTTTTACTGGCTAAAGTAATCTGAGCTTTGAGCTTACCCAGGGAAGCCCGCCTTTTTTCTTCGCGTATCTTCAAACGTTCGATGGCATTCTTAACTCGTTCTATTTTACGTCGATAGGTCGCGACTATTTTTTGTCTGGCAGCAGTTGATTTGGCATTTGCCTTTTTTTCTCTTCCCTGCCGGCGCAAATCCGTTAGTCGCAGGGTTTCGTTCTTTATCCTGGCGGTGATATTGTCCAGCTGAACCTTCAGCTTGCGTTCCCGTGTGCGCATTTTTTCCTTGCGCGATGTCCAGTTGGCCGGCGCCTTTTTGGTATGATTGCAGAGGATGGCCGCCTCCATATTGGCATTGACCACCGCTTCCCATTTGCGATACTCCGGATCTGTCACTGTAACATCCACGGCATCCAGACTTTTTGCAACTACAGTGGAAGCATGAAAAGTACGGAACACCTTGGCGGTTAATCCGGGCATGGCTTCGGAAAAAAATTCGTTGACGTTGCGGCTGCTGATGTCGGGGAAAAGCTGCGGTTTATTATAAACCGGATGCTTTTTGTTATCTCCGTTTCGGGATGGCCGCGCTTCGCGAGCAAGCGCTTCGAGATTTTTGCGCACGACCTCGGGCAGCTGAATTTTTTTATGCCACAGCACCGAGTCCTTG
>JAFGSU010000507.1 GCA_016934435.1 Candidatus Zhuqueibacterota bacterium
CGGCATCGGCCCGGGTTCCATCTGCACCACCCGCGTGGTAGCGGGAACGGGCGTGCCGCAACTGACGGCCATCATGACCTGCGCCGAGGTCTGTCGCAAGCATAACGTCCCCCTGATCGCCGACGGCGGCATCAAACAGACCGGCGATATCGCCAAGGCCATCGCCGCCGGAGCGGATACGGTTATGCTCGGCAACATGCTGGCCGGCACCGAAGAAAGTCCGGGGGAAACCATTTTCTATGAAGGACGCAGTTACAAAGTCTACCGCGCCATGGGATCGCTGGGCGCTATGCGCGGCGGCCGCGGCGATCGCTACTTCCAGGAAGGAGAACGCGATATCAAAAAACTGGTGCCCGAAGGCATTGAAGGCCGGGTGCCGCATCGCGGCAAATTGAGCGACGTGATTTATCAGATGGTGGGCGGATTGCGCGCAGCCATGGGCTACAGCGGCGCCGCATCCATCGGCGACCTGCAGGAAAAGGGCCGATTTGTGCGCATCACACCCGCCGGATTGCTCGAAAGCCATCCGCACGATATCATTATCACCAAAGAAGCGCCCAACTATATGCTGCAGGGCAAATAAGGCGAGTCCGGCTTGTGCACGGAGGCAATCCAGCCGGCCTTTCATTGCAATCATCTCAGAGGACGGTGCGACACGCTGAAAATAAAAAATCCTCCCGGTCATAATAACCCGGAGGATTAAATTCGAACAGAGCGTATAGCTTTTCGGGCAGGAGGGCAGAGCCGACAAACGTGCTGAGGAGTGTTTTCAATTCCGCAGAGGCTCCATCTCAACGTTAATCAAAAAATATCCGGAGACGAGAGGACCATCGCGGATACAATCCCTATTTTTCCAGTTTGTTGACCAGCGCAGCCAATTTTGCTTTTTGATTGGCGGCCTTGTTCTTATGAATAACACCTTTTTGC
Source organism: Candidatus Zhuqueibacterota bacterium (assembly GCA_016934435.1). Lineage (GTDB taxonomy): Bacteria > Zhuqueibacterota > Zhuqueibacteria > Residuimicrobiales > Residuimicrobiaceae > JAFGSU01. The sequence continues at coordinate 928 of JAFGSU010000507.1, forward strand.
GCCAGACTATCCAGCAGCGAAGTCGTCTCGCGATAATTCATTTCGCCTTGTTCCCTGTTGTTCGCTGCGCGCACCTTTTTTATTTGCGTTTTTAAAAGCGACTTGTGCGCTTTGTTTCGTTCGGTGTTACGAGCGTTGGTCTTGATTCTTTTAATCGCCGATTTATGATGTGCCATAGTACCTCTCTTTTTTTATAGACTTGTATTTTACGCAATTTTTTAAAAAAATGCAATATTTTTTTCATCGCCGTGTCATCAACTCACAAATGATGCTTACTATTTTAATTGTGGTGGCCGGCAAAACTGCCGTCCGCTCGGCCTGCAGTTTTGCTGCGCATGGTATTAACAGTAATCAACCGTTCATCTTATCATATCGACGAGGCCGTCATGAAAAACCTGCAAATTATACCCGTAACATCGCGCCGGGATTTGAAAACCTTTGTTCATCTGCCCTGGCGTATTTATCGCAATGATCCTTACTGGGTGCCGCCGCTCATCTCGGAAGAATATAAAATGCTGGATAAAAAAGGCACCTTTCATACCTTTGGCGAAGCGCAATACTTTCTTGCCTATCAGGACGGCCGGCCCATCGGTCGTATTTCAGCCCACATCAATCATCAGTATGAGAAATATCACGACCGGGAAACCGGCTTTTTCGGCTTTTTCGAATGCATCGACAATGCCGATGCGGCCAGCGCCCTGTTCGACGCCGCCGCCGATTATCTGCGCAGAAAGAATAAAAAACGCATCCTCGGGCCCATGAGTTTTTGCATCTACGACATTTCCGGCGTACTCTATGAAGGATTCGATTCCAGCCCGGTTATTCTGCTGGCCTACAATCCTCCTTATTACAATGACCTGTTGACCCGGGCGGGATTTGTAAAAGCCATCGACTGGTACGCCTTTCTGGTGAACAAGGACGCACCCATCCGACCGGCTCTGCACAGGGTCAAAGACCGCATCCTGCGGCAAAAAGACCTAGAGATCGTACCGCTCAATATGAAGGAATATAATGAACGGGTGCGGGATGTGGGACACATCTTTTCCGACGCCTGGATGGAAAACTGGGGGCACGTGCCCCTCACCGAAGGTCAAATTCAGGACCTGGCAAAAGAACTTAAAATGGTGGTGGTGCCGCAAGCCACCTATTTCGCCTTTTACAAGGGCGAATGCGTCGGTTTTTCGCTCAGTATAAAGGACCTCAATCCGGCAATCAAAAAGGCCAACGGTCGACTCTTCCCCTTCGGGTTGTTCAAAATCCTCCTTGCTTCGCGCAAGGTGAACCGGCTGCGCACCATCGCCATGGGCGTGCTCAAGGGGCATCGCCACCGCGGCATCGATATCGCCTTTTATCTCAAAACCATCGAAGACGGCACGCGGCTGGGATTTGTCGATTCGGAATGCTCCATCATCGTCGAAACCAATCAACGCATGATCGGCGCGCTGGAAGACCTGGCGGCCGAACGCTACAAGACCTATCGGTTTTATGAGAAAAAAATCGATTGATTGGCTCTGCTTTTGGGGGATGCGTCTACATTCCACGATAGATCCAGCTAAATTCGCTGTCAATGAGCAGGCGCAGAGCAAGCGTGACCCATACTATTACCGAATAAACCTGCGGATAATCTCTTTTCATACAATCTATCAAGGTTGGTTGCAAGGGGAACAAGCTGTTTTTAGCAAATTTATTCGGACTTGCTTTTTACACAAAGATTCCTACGGAATGACGTGGGGGAGGTTTTTTGCGTTTGTCCGATTAGATTAAAATCAATGAAACTTTTTTCTCTGCCAAGAATATAATTAGCATATATAGAAATGCAAAAACCGGTTACAGGGTATAAACACGATCCCGTCCATACCGTACAACGCGATTACCCGGGAATCAGAACCTTCGTAGGATGCCGGCTAATAAACCATATTGACCTTATTCTTTCATTCGACATGATCCATCACCTGCACAGAGAACAGCTGTTATCGGCCGCCATCGATCAAGTCTGGGCTTTTTTCTCCGATCCTCGCAACCTGAATGAGATCACGCCGCCGGAGATGCGCTTTGAAATCATCACACCCTTGAGCGGCGAGATGTACGAAGGCCAGATCATCGAGTACCGCATTGAGCTCATCAAAGGGTTCAAGACGAAATGGCTGACCGAGATCACCCACGTCGTGCCCGGCAGATATTTTGTCGACGAACAGCGCATCGGACCGTATAAATTTTGGCATCATCAGCATACATTCATCCCTGAAGCGCAAGGTGTGCGCATGGTCGACCATGTCACCTATGCCGCAGGCTATGGCGTGTTCGGCTCGCTGGCAACAAAACTATGGATTAAAAAGAAATTAAACACTATTTTTGACTATCGCCAGAGCATCATTGAAAAAATATTTGCCAAAGATGAGAATTATGAAAGTAAGGCATGACATCTTCCGCATATTGAGCAGATTCAACGCTGTTGCCGTTACGGTCGTTTGCTTGCTGGCGGCGCAATCAGCCCTCGGGCAATTTTATTTCGGCCGCAACAAGGTGATCTACAACCACTTTGAGTGGCATGTGTTGCAGACCGAGCATTTCGATATCTATTTTTATCCGCAGATGCGCGCCCTGGCCGAAATCGGCGCCTCCTATGCCGAAGAAAGCTATCTGGTGCTGGAAGCAAAATTCAACCATAACGTCTCGCAGCGTATCCCGCTGATTTTTTACGCCACCCATTCCCATTTTCAGGAGACCAACACCCTGCCCTATCTGATTCCGGAGGGCGTGGGCGGCTTTTTCGAATTTCTCAAGGGCCGTGTAGTGGTTCCGGCCGACGGTTCGGTATCGGACTTTAAGCACGTACTGCGGCATGAGCTGGTGCACGTTTTCACCTATGCTAAAATCCAGCGTATCATGAAGGATCACCGCATCCTCAATCATCCGGGATTGCCGCTGTGGTTCACCGAGGGCATCGCCGAGTACTGGTCGTCCGGATGGGACACCCAGGCGGAGATGGTCATCCGCGATGCGGTGATCAATGACTATCTCTTCCCCCTCGAGCGCATCTACGAGATCGAAGGTTCCTTCCTGATGTATAAAGAAGGGCAGGCGGTCATGAAATACATCGCCGAAACATACGGCGAGGATAAAATATTACAGTTGATGGAAAATATCTGGATGTCCAATCAATTTTCCGAAATCATCAAATACACCTTCGGCATCGACCTGAAGGAATTCGATCAGCGCTGGATTTACGCGCTGAAAAAAGATAAATATCCTTTGCTGGCCGACTATGACGCCGCCGGCCGTGTCAGCGATAAAATTACCCGCAAAGGATTCAACATCAAGCCGGCCTATTACCAGCAGGCGGACTCGCAACAAATCGTATTCATTTCCAACCGAACGGGATATTCCAACATCTACCTGGCACCCCTCCTCGATGAGGATGACAATCCGGAAGCCGAAATCCTGGTCGCCGGCGAACGCACTTCCGACTTTGAATCGCTTCATTTGCTGAACAGTAACCTTGACGTCAATGCAAACGGCGAACTCGTGTTCGTAGCCAAGAGCGGTGAAAAAGATGTGCTATATATCTATAATATCAAAAAACGTGCGGTCGTGGAACAGCACCTGTTTGATGATCTGGTGTCGATGTACTCTCCGCAGTGGTCGCCCGATGGCCGTCACATCACCTTTGCCGGGCTGGCGTTCAGCGGCCGCCGCGACATCTACATCTTCCATCGCCAGAGCAAGCAGCTGTTACGATTGATGGATGATGCCTATGACGACCGCGATCCCTCTTTCTCACCGGACGGCCGCTGGCTCGCCTTCAGTTCGGACCGCGGCGCCTTTGGCAAAGACGGTTATTACAATCTGTTTCTCTATGACTGTATCGATAATCGGATATTTTATCTCACCCATGGCGCCTTTTCTGATCAGATGCCGAAATGGTCGTTCGACGGGGAGTATATCGCCTTTGTTTCAGATCGAGACGGCATCAACAACATCTGGGTATTGCAGACCAACGGCACCATGGCGCTGCAGCCGCTCCCGCAACCGAGCGACAGCAGCCAATTTTCCTATCTGTCATCGTCCTATTTCGCCACCGCCTTGAGTGAACACTATCCGCTGCGGCAGGTAACCTTTTTCATCACCGGTGTTTCCGATCCCGAATGGACCAACGAAGGAGACTTGCTTTTCAGCGCCTTTGAAAATTTTTCCTTCAACATTCATCGTTTCAATGACTTTACCGAAGAGATCAAAATCGCGCCTGTTGCCGAAAACGATACGCTTGATCACACCCATTCGTCCTGGGCATTCAAAACCATCGATGGCAAAGGCAGCACAAAACAGTTTAAATACCGACCCAAATTCAGCCTCGATATCGCGCAATCGCAAATCACCCAGGACCCCATCTTTGGCACCTCCGGAGGCGCGCAGCTGGTCGTTTCGGACATGCTCGGCAATTATCAGTACTATTTCCTGCTCTACAACAATGCGCGCACCCGCGATGAATTTCTATCCAGTTTCAACGTCGCGGTATCGCGCGTGGACCTGTCGCGACGCACCAACATCGCCGTCGGCGCCTACCATTTTGCCGGCCGCTATTACAACCGCTACGACTACTGGTTCTGGGAACGGCGCTATGGCGGTTATACCGCTCTGAGTTACCCGTTGTCCAAATTCACCCGGGTCGAAGCCAGTCTCAATGTCCGCCATTCGGACAAGGAATGGTATTATACCAGTTATCGTCGCAAGGCAATGCTGGTCTCCAATTTTTTCTCCTTTGTGCGCGATAACTCGTTATGGGGACCGACCGGTCCCCTGGACGGCACCCGCATCAATATCACCCTCGGCAATACACTCGATATTGCCCACGCCCGGGTTAATTTTGCGACGGTGATTTTCGATTATCGTCGCTATTTCCGCCTGAGCAATCCGGTCGCCCATGCTGTTCGCTTATGGACGCAAATAAATGAGGGCAAAGAAGCCACCCCCTTCTTCATGGGCGGCAGCTGGGATTTGCGCGGGTACCGCCTCTGGCGTTTGTGGGGAACCAAATTGGCACTGGTGAGCAACGAGCTGCGCTTTCCGTTTATCGACCGCTTCAGCCTCAAATTTCCATTCGGCGGCCTGGCTTTCAGTTCCATTCGCGGAGCTGTTTTCCTGGATGTAGGCAATGCCTGGGATGATGAGCTTGAAAATATGCTTGGCAGCATGGGATTCGGTATCCGCTTTCGTTTTGGCGGCATGCTGGTGCTGCGCTTCGACGTCGGACGCAAATTCGAACTCACGGACCTGAACCATTTCTATGATTATCAAAAATACGACGTGGACGATAAATGGTTTACACAATTCTTCTTCGGCTGGGATTTTTAGCATGATCAGGCTGAACAAATTTAAATATTTCGCTTACCCCATGCTTGTATGCATCTCTGTACAGTTCGGTTGCAGCAAATTTAGATTAAAATCGGTGAGCGGATCAGCCGAAGGAATCTGGCCGCAGCTGTACAAAACCGCCGCGCGCAGCAGTTGCGACACGCTTACCTGCTCCTTCCCACTGAAGGCGCAGTGGCAAAATCGCGCTTCCAGTGCCATCGGCCCAACCATCATCGCGCTCGATCATTACGTTCTGTTTGGTACACTAGATGGCTCTCTGGAGGGGTATACACTGGAAAAGGGAGAATCCATCGGTAAAATCAACATTCGCAGCAAAGTACCCATTACCTGCGCGTATCTGGAGCCCTATCTCATCGCCTTACGCCGGACCGGCAAGGGAAATCTGATTTGCTATGATTTACATCAGGCGGAAACGCGCTGGAGCGCCAGCGTCGGCATTATTTTTGGAGAGCCATTGATTCATGATTCGTGGATTTTCCTGGCAGCGGCGGACGGCCGCATCCTGCGCGTGCGCACGGCAGACGGCCAGATATCCCGCCGGGCGCGATCGCAGGCCCGTTTTCTCGCCTCGCCGGCGCTGCTGAATGACGTGCTGGTCGTCGGCGACGATCAGGGCGTGGTCTCCGCCTTTGATGCCTCCCTGGAGCCGCTCTGGCAGTTCGAAACCGGCGCCAGCATTCGCGCGACGCCTGTTCTCGATGAAGGCCGGATTTACATCGGCTCCACCGATGGCGTGTTCTATTGCCTCGATCTGCTCAGCGGAGAATCCCTCTGGCAGACGCCCGTGGAAGGGCGAATCTTCCACACCGCGGCGGTTTGCGACGAGAAAATTGTCTTTGGCGCCACCGACCATACGGTTTACTGTCTGGATCGCCGCAGCGGGAAAATACAGTGGACGTTTAAAAGCAAAAGCGTCATCGGTACCTCCCCGGTATTGACCAAAGACACCGCTTTCATCGGTTCACTGGATAAAACTTTTTATGCGCTCGATCTGAACACCGGCGCCCAAAAATGGAAATTTACCGCCAAAGGGCGCATTCGCTCCAATCCTATTATCACGCATAATTATCTACTCTTTGCAGCGGAAAATGATTATGTTTATTGCTTTAAATTGAATGCATGGTGAACGATTGAAAATTACAAACTCAATATTGATTTTCCTGTGCTGCTTTTTTTTACCACCTGTTGAATCAGCGCAGATACCATCGAGGACCGACAGCGCAGGCGCAGCCTACCTCACTGTAAAAGGGGATCAGGCGAACCTGAAAATATTCCTCGACGGCGAAGAAATCGGTATGACGCCATTATCGCATTTAGAAATACAACCGGGCGAGCACAGGCTTGTGGCTCGATCATCGCAATGGCTGTCCATGGATATAATGGATTATGATACTACGTTTATCGCAATAGCCGGCGACACCCTTACCATTTCACCTCGTTTGCGTCATGCCATTCGATTGACATCCATACCGTATGGGGCGGATGTGTTCCGCAACCACCAGCGACTCGGACAAACGCCGTTGCTGTTATATCAAAGACCGGGCGATCAGGCCATGATCAGGTTAGAAAAAGAAGGCTATGAATCCTGGGAGCAGGTGGTATCTGATAGGACGGAATCGATCGAAACAATAACCTTACAGCCCCGCTCACTCTACCAGCAGCACCGCGAGGAAAGCCAACAGCGCAATGTAAATAAAATCAAATGGTATCGTCGTGGCCTGTATGGCAGCATATTATTGGGCGCCATTTCCGGCATTGCCACCATTCATTATCGCGGCAAGGGCAATGACGCTTATGCCGCCTATCTGGAAACCGCCAACCCCCGACGCATGGATCATTTCTATGATCGCGCCCGGCATTACGATCGCATTGCCGGCTGGAATTACGCCGTTTTTGAGGTCAGTTTTATTCTGAGCGGCTATTTCTTTCTGAAATCACGGAAATGAACCGGAATAACCTGTATTTTTCCTTTTTCTGGTTACATGGAATTTCAAAGCAATAACCTGCGCAATTGGGGCGCGCCTTTATATAATGTCACAATAATATCATCAAGATCAACGCGATATCCCTCCCGCCATAACGTTGTCATGAATTCATCATGGCTTCTGCCCCGACGATAATCGGGTTCACGCGAAGGATGTTTCAGATAGCGATTGATGAGGGCAAAATCACAGCGAATCATCAGCGAGCCCTGATAGAGAAAAGTCTGCCGCGATTTGAACATCGAGCAGCCGAGTATCTTTTTATCGTTTAGGGTGATATCGCTTGTGCCGCGCAACGACAATCCATGGATATGGTATTTCCTCTGCAGTACGTTCATGATCCACTCATTGATCAGCCGGAAAAAATGATAGGGCGAATTGCTTTTCACGCTTTTGAAGGCGCATGTAATACAAGCGATCCCCGGCATCAGGACCACGGCGCCGCCGCCACCGCGTCTGCGCAAAATCGCGCTACCGTC
>JAFGSU010000003.1 GCA_016934435.1 Candidatus Zhuqueibacterota bacterium
AAGGACTTGGCGGAGATTGCTTCGCTCCATGGCGGCTGCTGTTCTTTTTCATGCCCTGTTCCTTCGCTCGCAATGACATTCTTTTTTATGTCATTGCGGGAATAAAGACAGATTTGCCATTCCCAACTCGCAATGACAGTCTTTTTTTTGTCCTTTTCGGAATAATGGCAGTTTTGCCATACCCAACTCGCAATGACAGTCTTTAAGCTATCCTTTCAGAGATAACGGCATGTTTGCCATACTCCACTGGCCCTGACATGCATTATGAATCCTGTTTCATTGAAAAGCTGCCCCGGTTACAATCCGCCATCCACAACGCCGCCGCTTTTAATCATTTGGGCATACCAGTGCGCCGAATCCTTTAACAATCGCTTTTGCGTAGGATAATCGATATAGAGCAATCCAAAGCGCGCCTTTACCCCGTCGGCCCATTCGACGTTATCCATCAGGCTCCAGTAAAAATAACCGCGCACATCCACACCCCCTTTAACTGCCCGGTGCAATTGCGTTAGATAGCGGCGCAAAAAATCAATCCGCTGTGGATCGTGCACTTTACCGTCGATAAAAATGCGATCGGGATTGGAGCAGCCGTTTTCCGTAATGTAAATGGGTAGATGATATCGTGCCTGGTAAAACCTGGGTCCCCAGTAAAGTATTTCAGGTGTAATCGGCCATTCTCTGAAACCCGTATGCGCATAGCCGGGTGGATGGGGTAGTCGCTCCGGCTTGCCGTCATCAGACATGCGAATGGTCGGGCCGAAATAAAAATTAACCGCAAAAAAATCGAGCGGTTGCCGGATGATGGTAAAATCCTCCGATTTCATGATCGGCAGATGATCGGCAAAGAGCCTCTTGCCGTCATCCGGGTATGCGCCCAGGAAGATCGGATCGAGCCACCAGGTGTTATTTTCAGGATTTGAATCGCGCAGGCTGAACATGTACTGTCGTGCGGCTTCTATGTCCGCCGGCGTTTCGGTGGCGGGCACAGCGGGGAAACCGCAGGTTGCCAGACCGACTTGCAGCGGCTGCCGGCCCTGGGCGCGCAGAACCTGAACAGCCCGACCATGCGCCAGCAGAATATGGTGAATCAATTGAAATGTATCAGCGCGGGATAAGGTCAGTCCGGGCGCATGGACACCGGTCACATAGCCAGCATGGGTAAATATTTGCGGTTCATTAAAAGTCATCCAGTGGCGCACCCGGTCTGAAAACCGGGATGCTATTCGAGCGGCATATTCTGAAAACCAGTCCGGACTGTCGGGATTGAGCCAGCCGTCCTTCAAATGCAGAGCGTAAGGCAAATCCCAATGATATAAAGTTACAAACGGCTCAATGCCTGCCACAAGTAAAGCATCGATGAGGCGATCATAAAAATCCAGGCCCTTCGGATTGAGTGAACCCGTGCCATTCGGCAGCACGCGCGACCAGGCGATGGAAAACCGGTACGCCTGCAGGCCCATGGTTTGCATCAACCGGACATCTTCGGCAAAGTGGTGGTAGTGATCGCAGGCCACATCACCGGATTGGTCGTTCCAGGTATGGCCGGGTTGATGTGCAAAAACGTCCCAGATCGACGGTCCTTTGCCGTCAATGTTAGCGGCGCCTTCGATTTGATAGGCAGCAGTAGCCGCGCCCCATAAGAATGAATGCGAAAATTTCATAACAAGTATCCTTATCTCCAACCTGATGATCTTTTACAAGCAAGAACGCTTGAAAAATAAGCCACTCCCCTTCCGCGAGAGCTTGGTCAGGGCAGAATTACATATGATACTTTTACCACACAATCCATCCATTCTGAAAAATTTTCAATGGCATGGAATGGATAAAAAATTTAAAGCTTGACAATGATACTGTAAATATTTAATTTTATGAAAATGTAAACGGTTTCATTTTTTGACTCGGAACCACACGGAGCGATTCATCGCCCTGAAAGTATCAAGTTCAAAAAATCTCAAAAATCCAGTCCCCTCGCCAGATCGCGGGATAAGGACAGGTTGAGGATTAAGTTTTATTTCCATGTGATTATGTGTAGCCCACCTAAAAGGTAGACCACACAAATATTTTTTCATCTGTAAACACAGAATGGGTGCGAAAGGATCCTGAAGCATCCATTCGCTGTTCGAATAACAGTCAACGGCAAATTCTTGCACACAACCATCAATATACGGGAAATCGCCAGGCGCGCCGGCGTATCCACCGCGACGGTGTCGCGTGCCCTGAACAACACCGGACCGGTCAGGGAAAAAACACGGCAGCGAATTTTAGCCATTGCCCAGGAGCTCGATTACCGCCCCAATCCCATGGCGCGCAGCCTCACCACCAAGCAGACCAACACCATCGGCCTCATTCTGCCGGAACTGGTCGATGAGTTCTTTATGGACATCATCCACACCATCGACGAAGAGGTATATCATACCAATCGGTTTCTGATGGTGGCCAGTTCTCACAGCCAGCGCAATGTGGTCGAAACCCTGCTGGATTTCATGGGCAGCGGCCGCGTAGATGGCGTTATTTTAATGGCTCCGCAAGTAAACATTGAGGTAGCAAAATTAGTTCGACGCAGCAAACGACCGGTGGTGCTGCTCAACAGCAAAAATAACCAGCAGCAAACGGTCTCCTTCAGCATTAATAATTTTCAGGGAGCCTTTTCCATCACCGAACATCTCATTAAACACGGCTATCAACGGATTGCCATGATTCAGGGACCCGACGGCAACTGCGACGCCGAAGAACGGTTTCGTGGTTTCTCCGAAGCGCTTGCAAAACACAAGCTCCCGCTCCATTCTTCTCTGATTGTTACTGGACAATTCAATGAAGAGTCGGGATATTATGCCTTTAACCGTTTGATGAGCCAAAACCTGCAGCCCGACGCCGTATTCGCCGCCAACGATATGATGGCCATCGGCGTATATAAAGCGGCTCAGCAGCTAAGTGTAAGAATACCGCAAGATGTAGCCGTCGTCGGATTCGACAATATCTATGCCTCACAGCTCTTAAATCCGCGATTAACTACAGTGCACGTGCCCATCGACGAACTGGGTATGAAAGCCATTCGCTATCTCCTCCGAATGATTTCGAGGGAGATCGATCCCGCTCAATCCTATCATGAAGCCATCAGCACCGGCCTCATCATCGGCGGCTCGTGCGGCTGCCAGGATTTAAGCCGCTGATTCAATCCCTCCTCAGGGATATATCTCCACAGTGCAGGGAAAATCATGGATTCGAATTTCCCGTTCATCGAACTGTGGCCACAATTGACCATCTACTTTTACCGCTTCAGGTTTTTTATCCAACCAGCTAACTATGATCAATCCGCCCGCAGGAACGACCACTTCGCCTGAAAACACCACCCGATAGATTCCCCCGCTGTTTGTGATCGAAAAATCGAGTGAGCCCCAGTAGGTCGGCAGGTTGCGAACGCCGATCCCCTGTGGCGAATCGATCCAGGAGGAGGGTAATCCGGCAGCGACGATTAGCTGTTGCGACGCTTCATCCTCATAGACGAACATGGCGCGCAGCGAATGGATGAAATCGGAGCCCACCCAGGTGTGTGGCATATCGCCGATAAATCGCGGCGCGCGTTTTTCTCTCCAGACAACTTCGGCCCAATGATTCCAACCGGCCGGCCGCCGGCAATCCATAAAGAACTGCAGCAATGTATGCGCGCGCTCGCGTTCACCCATGCGAATAAAGGCGCCGATCAACCGTATTTCATAGGGGGTAAAATCCTGCCAGTTAAAATCCGGCTGAAGACGGCGCTGGAAATAATCAAAATAGCGATCAAACGTGTTGCGCGCCTGGGGCTGCGGCAAATTTTTCCATTCTTCGCAGGGAAATAGGGCGATG
>JAFGSU010000508.1 GCA_016934435.1 Candidatus Zhuqueibacterota bacterium
ACTTTCTTATTCAATAATATATAACTAAATCGCTTGAAACGCAAGCAGAATAACATTTTTTTTAAGAGATGTTTTGTAACTGCTGTAGCGGCAGAATAGAAAAATATTTAAGATTTTGAGCGCATTGATTGTAACATTGCAGAATCGTGACCCTATTTTCGCCACAAGATGTAACGTACATAACTGTCATCAAGCATCAGAAAAAGTCTGCTGAATTGATAATCATAGATATTATCTTGCGTAAATGCAAAAAAATATATAAGTTTCAATGACATGAATACGTGATAACCGCCGAGATCGCCAAAATGATGAAGGAACGATATAGGAGGTAGAAGCTATGCCGAAAAATATTCGTAAAAAAAGTGGACACGACCTTCACAGGCGGGATTTTTTAGGCAGAACTGCATTGGGTCTGGCGGGAGTCGGCGGTTTGTGGTACCTGCGATGTTCCGGAGTGGAAACCGAGCCCGGCTCGAAACATCCGAATATTCTGCTCATCGTCGCTGACGACGCCGGATGGCGGGATGTTGGATATCACGGCTCCGAGATCAAGACACGCAACCTCGACCGGCTGCGGGAAACCGGCGCGGAACTGGATCAGTTTTACGTCTGCCCGACGTGTTCGCCGACGCGCGCTTCATTGTTGACCGGCAGACCCGCCGGCCGATTTGGTATTCTGGGCCCCATTGCCGGCAAAAGTAAGCAGGTTTTACCCTTCGATACTCTTACCCTGCCGCAATTGCTAAAGCTAAACGGGTATGCTACCGCCATCACCGGCAAATGGCACCTGGGTCTGCGATTGGAGAACGGGCCGCGAAAATATGGATTTGAATATACCTATGGTTATTTGCACGGGCAAATCGATCCCTATACGCACCTGTACAAATTCGGCGACCGAACCTGGCACCGCAACGATCAGCTCATCGAAGAAGAGGGACACGCAACCGATCTAATCACCGATGAGGCCATTCGTTTTATCGCCGATCACCGCGATAAAAGCAGGCCTTTTTTCCTCTATGTGCCTTATAGTGTACCGCACTATCCTTTGAATGAAGATGAAAAGTGGATTGCGCCCTATCGGGAAAGTATACCAGATCAATCGCGCCGTCTGTTTGCCGCTTCTATGAGCCATTTAGATGATGCCGTCGGCCGCTTGCTGAAAACACTGCAGGCGGAAAATTTGCAAAACAACACGATGGTTATTTTCATGAGCGATAATGGCGGCCAGCAGAATTGGCTCGGAACCGCGGAGCAATACGAAGGACGTTATGCGCCGCAGCGGCGTCTTGGCGATAACCGTCCCTTGCGCGATTGGAAGGGTACTCTATACGAAGGCGGCATCCGCGTGCCGGCTCTATGGAACTGGCCGGGACGTTTGTCCGCAAAACGGGTGCGATCGGTGATCAGTGTCACGGATATTTTGCCGACCATCGCCGCCATTGCCGGGATATCCCTTCCGCCGGATCATGAAATTGAAGGCAAAAATGTCTGGGAATCGATTGCACAGGGCGCTATCGGTCCCGACCGCACCCTGTACTGGCGCACCGATAAACAATTAGCGGTTCGTTACGGTGACTGGAAGCTGGTGCACACCGGCGCCAATCCGAACGTGGGCGTGGATGAGCTGTTCGACCTGGCAAAAGATCCGCTAGAACAGACAGACATCGCGCCGCAACATCCTGAAAAACTATCCGCATTACGCAAAGTGTTGCTGGCACAGTATGCTCTGGATCAATAGGTTTCGCGGAATATGAAAGGGCAACATGGCAAGCGGGCGTCCAAGTAGATAATCGGCCGTAGGCAGCTGGCATGCGGTTAGTGGGGATTGTCTGTCCTGGATAATTCCACGTACGATGGTACACAGTAGATCAACTCGGTTGAATTGCCGGCGTTGGCGGATCCATATAGAAAAGTGCCGTCGTAAAATAACCTTAGGAGCAGGTATCTTTCCGGACGGTTTTCGTCGAGTCGCAGTACTTCATCCTCGAACATCAATTCGATGATACCGTCGCGTATGGAGATGGCTCTCCGGGCATTTATCCAGCCTTCGGTTACTGCTTGGTCGTCACATCGCCTCAGTTTCGCATACCCATCCACCGTTACGATAAGATCAATCGCAACTTGTTCATTAAAAGTCGTTATATAGCCTTTCCATTCCCCTGTCAGTAATTCCCCGGGATTGATCGCCTTTGGCTCAGGATCTCTGAATAGCGTTGAGAACCGATCCCGCCAGCTCGAGCGACGGAAATCCGGTAATAACGCTCTTACGATTTTATAGCTGACAGCTGTGGAATTGCCTCTTCTGCTGTTAGCTAAAACCACTACCGCCAAATCTTCCGAAGGAATGAGCATGATTCTCGTGTCACATCCTAATCCACCGCCGTTGTGACTGAAAACCTGATAATTGGCTACAGTTTCGAGTCTCCAGCCAAGTGCATATTGGGCGTTTTCCGCCGTTGAGTCAAAGTCGTTCCGCATCAGATCAATCAATGAATCCGACAGAATCATCTTTTGGTCATTCAGGTGGTTCTTCAGATGAAACTGGCAGTATCGGACCAGATCATGCGAGCTGCAGTAAATTTCTCCTCCGTGACGAATCCCCAAGGCAAATTGTGCTGGGCTGCCGTCATTTTTATATTCAATCGCTACGCTGTCGGGAAGCGTCTCAAGAAAAACCGCGTTGGACATACGCAGCGGTTCAAAAACATCCTGAGTCATATAGTCGGCGTAACTGCGACCGGATACTCGCGCGATAATGTATTCAATGATCCCATACCCTAAACTTGAATATATAAACGAATACCCCGGAGCAGCGGTCAATATGCCGAAGCGTCTGATTGTTTCTTTCTGAGAGATTCTAACAGTCAGCTGATCCGGGTAATAAGCTTCATAGTGAAGCGGTATCCCCGCTGTATGCTGGAGTAATCGTCTTACAGTGGCATCTTCGGCCTTACCACGAAAGGCTTTTATCCTGATGTCTCCAAGGTAATCATTGGCGGGTAGGTCAAGACTCACATCACCTTTTTCCACCAGGGTAAGCAGTGCCGTTGCAGTCAAATTCTTGTTTATCGAGGCAATCGGGTAACAGGTATGCGGAGTTGATCTGACATTCTTTTCAATATTTGCCATACCGAATCCCTCTTCCCAGACTATCTCGCCGTCTTTTGCTACTGCAACTGCTAGCGAAGGAACCCCGGTCTTAACACAGTATTGTTCGAGATCCCTTCGGATTTTCGCGAATGGATCCGGAGAATCGACCTGATTAGCGCCTTTGCAACTAAAGAGAACCAGAACAAGGCAAATTACTGTTTTAGTCATACCCTTCATTTTGAACTCACATGTTGATGTTGTACGCACTAAATATAACTCTCCGGGTGAAAAATGGCAACATCTTTTTTGCTCCGCAGGTCATGCAAAAAGTTTAAAAATAAGGTAAAAGCAACTTACCTCTAATTATCGAATCAGTGTAATGTTTTATTTGAATTTATGTGTTTCCCAGTTGGAAGGTGAACACCCCATTGACCCACCTGGGAATATGTGGCGCCCACATGGAGGGGACTTTGAACAAGAAAAAATCTGAATAAATAGAAAGGATAAAAATAGCTTGATTATTGAATAAAAATAATGAAAATTATAATCAATGCTGGAAGTCTTAATTGCAAATATACTCCTCGGTAAAAAGCAAAACATCGATGAAATACACATATAGAGAAAAGAATGGTTCGAAAAACTGATCGACAACTAGCGGAGTACACGCTGAACCTGGTTCAAACCGGGCAAACTTGTTTCTTTATCCGGAGGAGGAAATGACATTGAAAACGAGCATCATCGAGGTGACAGCGGAAAATCTCGCATAATTCTATAAATTTGCGTACTTTCAGGAAACGGTATTTATATTTTATTCATCTCTGGAGGCCAAGTGAGTATTCAACATTCGAGAGGGTGGAGGATTGCATTGATGACATGTCTGTCGATCATCCTTTGTGCATCTGTTGCAAAAAGCGGCGAATCGTGGCAGACCTTTTACGAAAAATCGGGCGGATTGGAAACGCCGCGATATCAGGAAACCATGCGATACTTTGATCGACTGGCCAAGGCTTCGCCGCACGCGCAGCTGACATCCTTCGGCATCAGTCCAGAGGGACGGTCGCTGCCGCTGTTCATCATTTCTCAGGACCAGGCCTTCACACCGGACGCGGCAAAAAAGACCGGCAGGCTCATCGTCCTCATCCAAGGCTGCATCCACGCCGGCGAGTCGGAAGGCAAGGATGCGATAATGCTGCTGGCGCGCGATCTGTTGATCGAAAAGAAATTTCCACAAATCATGAATTCCGTGACCGTGCTCATGGTTCCCATCTTCAACGTCGACGGGCATGAACGTTTTAGCGCTTTTCAGCGCATCAATCAAAACGGGCCAAAGGAGATGGGCTGGCGCGCCACGGCCATGCGGTTGAATTTGAATCGCGATTTTATAAAGGCGGACGCGCCGGAAATGCGTCAGTGGTTGAAAATGTATCATCAATGGCTACCGCATCTCTTTTACGATTGCCACACCACCGACGGCATTGATTATCAATATGTGCTCACCTATAACATCGATGAGCATGAAGCGTTCGGCGGCGCTGTATCGAAATGGGCGCATGAATCGTTCCTGCCGGCCATGCATAATCGCTGTGAGGAAACCGGCCTGATCATCGGACCCTATGCCGGGCCTGTAGATGAGGCGCATCCCGAGAAGGGATTTGTCGGCGGCGTCTGGCGGCCCATGCTCTCCAATGTTTATGCGACGGTGTGCAATCGGGCGGGATTTTTAATCGAAACCCACGCCCTGAAATCCTATCCCGTTCGCGTGCAGGCGACCTATGATATTATTCTTTACGGGTTACAGGAACTGGTCGAGAACGGCGAAAAACTCAAACAGGCCGTCGTTGATGAAGATAAGGCGATGGCCGCCATCGGCCGCACCTATGATTCGCAAAAACGCTTTCCGATTCAATTCCGCAGCCTGCTGGACCGGGGCACCCCTCTGATTTTTCGCGGGTATCAGTCGTCCATGGCCGAAGGTATCGTATCGGGTCGCCCCTATCCGGTCTATCGACAGGAAATCATGGATATCCCCACCACCTATTTCAATCAGGTTGCGCCGACCATCACCATCAGTCCGCCTCTCGGCTATCTGATCTCGCCGGGGTGGCGGCAGATACTGGAGGTGCTGGACGCCCACCAGATTAACTATCAACCTCTGAAAAATGATGTAAAAATTCGATGTGAAGCCTACCGTTTTTCCGAGGTAACATTCCGACGCACCTCTTATGAGGGGAGGCAACTGCCGTCCTATAAAGTGCAGCTTTTAGAGGAAGAGAGGCATTTTGCCCGGGGGACGGTTTTTGTCCCGCTCGCCTGTGCCGAGAGCAGACTCATTATCAATTTACTCGAACCGCAGGCGCCCG
>JAFGSU010000509.1 GCA_016934435.1 Candidatus Zhuqueibacterota bacterium
AACACCGGGCTCACCAGCTGTCGCTCCAGCAAGCTACAAATATCCGCAACACCGGCGCAGGGGCTTGCGGTGACGTTGCCATAAACGGGCGTTTGGGGCGCCCTTAGTTCAGCGTCCGCAAGAGCGCGGGCCAGATGTTCCCGGGCCGGCTCCATCAACGGTGAATGAAAGGCGCCGCTCACCTGCAGTGGAACGGCGCGTTTGGCGCCTTGAGCCTCTGCCAAACGCATGGCGTGGGTCACACCCGGCAGCGAACCCGAAATGACGATCTGCGTCGGTGTGTTGACATTGGCCACAACCACAATCCCGCTCTTCGAAGCCTCCTCACACAGCGATTTTATCTGATCATACTCCAATCCGATGATGGCAGCCATGCTCCCCTGCTGCTGGAGGCCGGCTTCCTGCATCTGTTCTGCGCGGACCTTTACGAGTTTCAAGCCCTGCTCAAAACTCATGGCGCCCGCCGCTGTGAATGCCGTGAATTCGCCCAGACTATGCCCTGCCATCATATCCACCCGGGGTTGTAACAGCGTAATGAGGGCATAACTGTGAACAAACAACGCCGGCTGGGTGATGCGTGTTTGCCGCAGTTGTTCCGCGGGACCATTGAACGATATCACAGCTAAATCATACCCTAACAGCTCGGCGGCGTGCGCATAGAGGTCGCGCACCCGGCTGTGAGCCTGATAAATATCGGCCCCCATGCCCACCGCTTGTGAACCCTGTCCGGGAAATATGACAGCCGTGCCGGCCAAATCAGTATCCTTAATTCAAATTAATGCGAAACGTGTAAATGTATGGATTTTTTTATACAATCAGCAACAAATTTCTTAACTATTTTTCATTTATTCGGCACATATAGTATACACTAATCCGGCCTGAAAATCAGGGCCGCAAAGGGATTACATTCCTTAAAAGCGGACGATGGCCGAAGCCCAGGTAAAGCCGGAGCCAAACGCGGCGAGCATGGCTACTTTATCCATCCCGAGCCGGCCGGCTTTAATCGCTTCATCCAGAGCAATGGGAATGGATGCGGCGGAGGTATTGCCGTACTTTTCCAGATTGATGAAAACGCGCTCCGGCGGAATATTGGCGCGTTTCGCCGTGGCATCGATGATGCGTAGATTGGCCTGATGGGTGATCAGCAGGTCCACATCATCGCCGGTCATCTGAGTCTGTTTGAGGATTTGTACGGCGGCATCTCCCATGGATGTGACGGCTTCTTTAAAAACTTTATTGCCTTCCATTTTTATGAAATGGCGTCGGTGATCGAGGGAATCGTGCGTGGGCAAATAACGGGTGCCTAATCCTTCGACTCGAAGCAGGTCGCCGAAGCGGCCGTCGCTCTTTAGATAGGTGCCGAGGACGCCCCGTTCACCATCGGAAGCCTGCATGACAACGGCGCCGGCGCCGTCGCCAAAGAGAACGCAGGTGCTGCGGTCGGTATAGTCGGTGATGCGCGACAGTGTTTCAGCGCCGATGACCAGGACGGTTTTGTTTTTCCCCGAGGCGATCAGGGCATCGCCCAGGGCTATGCCGTAGATGAATCCGGAACAGGCGGCGGAAATGTCCATGGCCGCCGAATTGAACGCACCCAATTTTTCCTGCGCAATGCAGGAAGTGGAAGGGAATCCCATATCCCCGGTGACCGTGGCGACCAGGATCATATCTACCTCTTCGACATGCAGGTGGGCATCGGCCAGGGCCTTTTGTGCCGCGTCGGTGCAGAGGTCGGAGGTGTAGCGGCCGTCTTCAATGATGTGCCGAATTTCCATGCCGGTACGTTCACGGATCCATTCATCGGACGTATCAACCATCTTTTCGAAATCTTTATTTGTCAATATACCGGAGGGAATGGAAACGCCGGTACCGACAATCATGGAACGGGGAATAGATGCCAATTTCTAACTCCTCTTTACGGTAGTAACCTGAAAATATATATTATCCATCAATGTTTCAGAACGGTGTTTAAGGGTGTCCTAGTTTTATCGGTTTTTTTTATATTGTATCCGACGCTTTATTTATGCATGCCGCAGTGCGATGGCTTAACAGCATCCCAGTTCGAGCTGTTGTTGAATATGCTCGTTTACTTTTTCCGCGACCATCTTTTTCGCCGCCAGGACGGCATTGCGGATGGCACGCGGTGAAGAGCGTCCATGCGCTTTAATGCAGACGCCCTGCACTCCTAAAAAGGGCGCCCCGCCATACTCTTGATAATCAAAGAGTTTGCGAATACCGTCAAAAGTCGGCTTCATCATCACCGCGCCGATTTGTGAGAATAGATATTTTCGCACCAGCCGGTTCAGGTTCGACTTGAACAAACCATGCAGGCTTTTGCCGAATTTGATCACCACGTTACCGATGAACCCATCGCAGACGACGACATCGGCGGCGCCGGCGAGCACGTCACTTCCCTCGATATTTCCAATAAAATTCAACCGGGAAGCCCTGAGCAGCGCGAATGCTTTGGTAGTGAGCTCATTGCCCTTGACGTCTTCGCGGCCGATATTGAGCAATCCGACGCGAGGGTGGACAATGTCGTGCAAGCGCGCGAAATAGATGCTTCCCATGACGGCAAACTGCAGCAAATCCTCCGGTTTGCAGTCCACATTGGCGCCGACATCCAGCACCAGGGCCGGCCCCTTTTCAGTCGGCAACACCGTGCCGATGCCCGGTCGTCTGCAGTTCTTCAGGCGTTTGAGAATAAACAGCGCCGCTGCCATGATAGCGCCGGTGTTACCGGCGCTCACCATAGCCTGAGCGCCGCCATTCTGCAATAGCCGCATGGCCACCGATATGGAAGAATCCTTTTTCAGTTTCACAGCCGCTGCCGGCGCTTCATCCATGCGGATGGCTTGCGAAGCATGCAAAATGGAAATCGGCAGCTCGTTGATGCGAAAGTGCCGCGCAAGTTCGTTTTTAATGGTCGCTTCATCGCCCACCATCACCAATTCCAGATCATCCCTGGATGCACGCAGCGCTTCGACGCCTCCGTGCACCAGCGCATGAGGTGCATTATCCCCCCCCATTGCATCTAATGCTATTTTTATCAAGTTTAAACTCCGGAATTAGTTAACTGACAGGTGGCCCGATTTTGTTGTGCTTCCAATCCCGGGCCACATTGCATATGGTGGGATCACATTTTATGATTCTCTTGGTAGAAACACCGAACGGTTTTTATAATATCCACAATTCGGGCATGCGCGATGAGGCAGTTTTGGCTGATGGCAATTAGAGCATTCCGTCACTGTGGGCATACTTGCATTCCAGTTGGCGCGTCGTTTGTCGCGTCGCGATTTTGAATGTCTTCTCTTTGGTAATGGCATTGGATCCTCTTTCTATTGCAAAAAATCTTTCAACTGTTCCCAACGTGGGTCCACCTGATCCGTCGGACAGTTGCATGGTTCATGGTTTAGATTTGCTCCGCAACGGGCACACAGCCCCTTGCAGTCCGGTTTACATAGTCTCTTGGCGGGT
Source organism: Candidatus Zhuqueibacterota bacterium (assembly GCA_016934435.1). Lineage (GTDB taxonomy): Bacteria > Zhuqueibacterota > Zhuqueibacteria > Residuimicrobiales > Residuimicrobiaceae > JAFGSU01. The sequence goes on from JAFGSU010000509.1 coordinate 3,478, forward strand.
AAGGCCAATATCAGCGTCTGTCGCAAAGGATCGGCCAGATCAATTTCCTGCGTGGTCGGGCTGACATAGCAAATCGCCTCGTCCTGTTCGTTTTTCAACTTAACATCGCTGGTATAGAGGATATTCAGGCGATCGTGCAACGGACTGGTAAATGGTTCGATACAGCGATCGCAGATAAAACTTACCGTTGTGTGTGCCTCGATGGCGATGATGATCTGATCGCCATTTTTTTCCATCTGCAGCGACACTTCGATCGGAGCCTGGAATTCTTGATATTCCATCAAATCTAAATCTTCAGCCGAAACCTGCCGGCGTTGCTCGCTGTGCCCCTCGCAAAGATCGGCAATTCGTAGGATCAGCACGATTTGTACTCCAATTTAGTATAAAATTTAGCAAGAAATGGAATAAGAGTCAAGTCAAAAGTTACGATTTTCTGAATTTAATTCATTTTGCATTCAATTAATTCGCTGTCGCTGAAAAAGAACGCGACCTCACGGCGAGCGTTCTCCGGCGAATCGGAACCGTGGACGATGTTGCGGGAAACGTTTTCGGCCAATTCCTTGCGAATGGTGCCGGCAGCCGCTTTCTCGGGATCGGTGGCTCCCATGAGTGCGCGCCAGGCTTCGACGGCATTTTCTTTTGTCAGAACGGCAATCACACAGGGACCTTCGGTCATAAAATCCAGCAACTGGTTGTAGAACGATTTGTCCTTGTGCACCTCATAAAATGCGCCGGCCAGCTGCCGGGTCATGCGGATCATTTTCAGGGCAGTAATGGTAAAGCCCGCTTCCTCGATTTTACGCAACACTTTACCCATCACTTTTGTTGCCACCGCATCCGGTTTCAGAATCGCCAGGGTTTGTTCCATGTACCTTCCTGCTCTGTTAGCCAATGAACCAATACCGTCCGCCATGCTGTTTATTTAAGGTTTTTAGCGGCATCCAGGCCGATGTCGAACGCTTTGAGGTTCAATTCTTCGGTGCCTTTGGGCACGCGCGCTTCGATAGCGGCTCGCAGCGCTTTTTCGCTGAGAATTTTCGAGATGCCGGCGATGAGGCCCAGGGCGACAATATTGGCCACCAGGGCCCGACCGGCTTTATCGCGCGCCAGCGCGATGATCGGCATCTTCACTGTGCGGAAACTACCCTGGGGCAACCGGGTCACCGCATCGTTATCCACCAGAAGAATACCATCCGATTTTAAATCGTGGTGGTATCGGTCGCACGACTCCTGCGTCAGGGCCAGCAACAGGTCGATATTAACGGCCTTGGGATAATCGATGTCTTCATCCGAAATAATGATTTCCGATCGACTGGCGCCGCCGCGCGCTTCGGGGCCGTACGATTGACTCTGGGTGGCGTTCAATTCATCGTACACCGCTGCAGCCTCGGCGAGGATTTTTCCGGCCAGCACCAATCCCTGCCCGCCTTCGCCGCTCAAGCGAATTTCATAACGAAAACTCATGATAGCATCACTCCTGCTTAAATCGATCAATCAATTTTTGATATTCCTGTCGGCACTCCGGTCGTTCTACATCGACCAGCACGCCCGTGATGATTTTGCCTTCCAGTTCCTCCGGTGTCATGGTCTCCGCCTTGGCAACGGAAACGCTGTTCTCTTTCTGATGCAGGATCATATCCACCGGTGTGCCTTCCCGATTACGCCGTCCGAAAGCCGTGGGACATGGGGATATGACCTCGACCACTGAAAAACCTTTTTTCAGCAGGGCGCGTTCGATATATTTTTCCAGTTGTACGGCGTTATAGACCGTAGCCCGGGCGACAAAACTGGCGCCGGCCGCCTGTGCCAGTCCGCTGATATTGAAGGCATTTTCAAAACTGCCATACGGCGCCGTGCTGGCGCGTTTGCCCTTGGGCGTGGTCGGTGATACCTGTCCGCCGGTCATGCCATAGATAAAGTTATT
>JAFGSU010000510.1 GCA_016934435.1 Candidatus Zhuqueibacterota bacterium
CATTGTAACCTGACATATAAAGCAAGTGGAGCGACATTAAAAATTCAAAGTTTTCACAATGGCGTCAATTTCAAGTCGGGTCCGGTGCGGATTATCCGGGATAATTTAATCAAAGTAAATTGGTTGATAGATTTAGGCATTCTGGGCGACTGGAGCGGGGACATTACTGTTCCCATTGGATTCCGATACTATAAAGATTTTTTTGAAGTGCCCTATAATTCCATTTCCCTTAATTTGCAAGAATTTTTAAGTAAAATGCAAGAGTATAAAGTCAGCCTGAGATACAGCTCTATCTATTATACGATGATGTTGAATGATAATGGCAAGAACATGCGGTTTTATACGCCCCGCTTACTCGATCCGGCTGATCGTATAACGGGATTTAAGATTGATCATCTTTTTAATGAGGGGTATATTTATACTGACGACATAGGTGAGCTCAAGTCGGGAGAATGGCCGGGCCAGCAGTGGTACGCCATATCGGCTGATCTGGTCGATCCGGCCAGCACCGTGCAGCGCGCTACGGTTTATACGCACCTGACATTGAATGGCAATGCGCCTGCAACAGATAAGGAATACGTTTGGTTTATTGAACAACCGGGTGATGCTCCCACGCTTTACGGCGATGCCGGCATCAGGCTCTATCAATCCAGGGGCTTGCCGCAAGACATGTCGTTGGACGTCAATTTCAAATATTATGTTTTCCCCATCGCCAAAACCTATGACGAACTGGAGACTTTTTTCAGCATCCAATCGAACGCCTTGTCCGTTGCCACGGAATGGGAGAGCAATGATAAGACTCCGCCCGCTATGTTGGCCGTGAGTATATCGGCTCGAACCGAAACAACGCTGACGCTGAGGTGGACGGCTGTGGGCGATGACGGCCTGTCCGGTGGTCCGGCACAGGTCTATTATATCCGTTATGACACCATACCGCCCGATAATATATGGGCCTGGTGGGCAACAGCCGGCGTCGTGTCGCCGGTACCCACCCCAGGACCACCGGGAAGCACGGATGAAATTACATTGATGCTTCTCGAACCCAATCAGGCCTATTACATAGGCATCCGCGTCCTGGATGATGTGGGTAACGCCTCGGATATCGCCTTTGTCACTGAAACCACCACGCCGGTAGAATTGGCAACATTTACCGCCCGAGTGGTTAAGGACCGGATTCTGCTCAACTGGGCCACTCACTCCGAGACCAATAATTTTGGATTTGACGTCGAACGCCGACTGAGCGCTGCCACCGCCTATGAGCGCATCGCGTTCGTCGGTGGCGCCGGCACGAGTACTTCGCCCAGATCTTATACTTATGTGGATCAACCCCAGCATATCGGCCGGGTCTATTATCGTCTCAAACAAATCGATACCGATGGCCGTACGACGTACTCGGATGAGGTGATGGCACAGGTCTCGGCGCCGCAGTCCTTTGTGTTGACGCAAAATTACCCCAATCCATTTAATCCCAACACCACTTTTTCTTATCAAATACCGGAGGGCGTCTCCGCACAGGTTGAATTGATCATCTATGATCTGTTAGGACGAAAGGTGCGCACCCTGTTGCGCAAAGCCGCTTTACCCGGTTACTACCAGACTACCTGGGATGGCCGCGATGATGACGGCAGAATGACCGGATCCGGCGTCTATATCTACATTTTGCGCTCCGGACAACAACAAATTGCTCGAAAAATGATCAAAGTGGATTAAACGCGTGTAACACTCTTTTAGAAAAAACTTCCGCAATGATAAAAAAGGGCGTGTTTATCGCCGCGCCCGGTCATTGCGGAAGTTTTTTTGTTTCAACCCTTTATACCGTTGCCGGTTGCTAATGAAAAATATGCAATTATCCGGCTAAAATGGCGCAATCATAAAAATTTATCAGGAGGCTGGCATGAGAACCTGCAATCTTTTATCCTTCACAAGTCATTCATTTGAAAAAAATATGATGGGAGAAAAAGATGCAAGCCTTCATTTCAGTCGACCGTTTGACTTTTACCTACCAGCAGGCCGTCGAACCGCTGTTTGATTCCCTCTCTTTTCAGTTGCAAACGGGCTGGACCGGCGTGGTCGGCGCCAACGGCAGCGGTAAAACAACGTTGTTAAAGCTGTTGACCGGTCTGCTCGAACCGGATTACGGCGCCATTCATTTTGACGGCCAATCCTGCTATTGCGAACAACGCACCGATTTCATCCCCGATTTATTGCATACATTCATCGCTTCAAGAACCCAATCGGCATTCAGAATAAAACACGGCCTGCAGATTCAGGATGAGTGGATAAATCGCTGGCAGCAACTCAGCCACGGCGAACGCAAACGCTGCCAGATAGCGGTCGCCCTGTACCTGAATCCCGCTCTTTTAGCCATCGACGAACCATCCAACCATCTGGATCATTCCGGCAGGAAAGTTCTTTTTCATGCGTTGCAATCCTATCAGGGCGTCGGATTATTGGTGAGCCACGAACGTGAGCTGCTGGATGAGTTGTGCCGTCACACCATTTTTTTAATGCCCGGCAGGGTGGATTTACGCAAATGCAATTATAGCACAGCTGCGGCTGAAATCGCACGCGAGGAAAAGGCGCAATTACAAGAGTATGTGCAGGTAAAACGTGAGGTGAAAAAGTTTAAGCGAAAAGTGGCGGCGCAGAAGCAACAGGCGCAGCAGAGCGATAAACGGCGTTCAAAAGCCGCTCTGGATCGCAAAAACCACGATGCCAGAGCGAAAAAGGACCTGGCGCGGGTGACCGGAAAAGACGCCGTGGCCGGCCGGAGCGTCCGTCGGTTACAGAGTCAATTGCAGAGGACGGCTGACTATCAGCAATCGCTGAAAGTGAAAAAATCGTATACACTCGGCATTTCGTTCAACGACCGGAAGATCGCTCGTTTGTTTCCGCTTATCATCAACTCGGGCAGCCTGACAATGGGCGAAGACAAGTTTTTACGAATCCCGGAATTGACCGTTCAGGAGGGCGAAAAAATCGGAATCATCGGCGATAACGGTTCGGGGAAAAGCATGTTTATCGAACACTGTCTGAATATTTTAACACTACCGCGTCAGCAAATTATATATATACCGCAGGAAATTTCTATTCTCGAGGCGCAAAGAATGATACGGCGGATTCAGGCTTATGACTCTAACACAAAGGGCCGGATCATGACCATAATCCGGCGGTTGGGTTCAGACCCGGCGCCTGTTCTGCAAACCACGA
>JAFGSU010000511.1 GCA_016934435.1 Candidatus Zhuqueibacterota bacterium
CTGCAAGCATCTATTGTGGTTGGCGATCCGAGCGGCTGTCGGCGAAACTGAATGGCTATCGACAATGGATTCTTACAGAATGACATAATGGTTACTTTCAGGGTGATATTTTGAATTATCTATTCAGGAAAGATATCACCCATAAAGTATCGATCGTCCGGCAGATTTCTGCCGGACGGAACGCTGATGCGGGACCTCAATCCCGCAAGCCGGCGAATAGAACGGAATGCCATTAATGCCATGGTATCTGCTGGGACGAATGTCCCCGCCCAGCGCCCGCGCCTGAGCAATCTCCGGCGCGATCAATATTTTCACTTTCGCATAGCCACCTTTAATTTGCGCGCCAGCTTTTTGAGCTCCCTGTTCTTGCCGTCGATTAATTTTTCGATGATGGAATCGGGTATTGTAACGCGTGGCGGGTCGCCGATCATCTCTTCCATATGTTCGATAAAAATCCTTTCTCGGGTTCCAATGGGATCTTCATCCCTCCATTTGATGAACCGCTTCAGACATGGCATCACAGTGGTTTCGGGATATTCCTTCAATACATTAAATGCGGCGCGCAAGTTTGGCAAAAACGACAAATCAAGGAGGGCAAAATCCAGCACGATATTGATGGCGCGTTCGCTGCCTATCTGCGCCAGGGCGTGCATCATCGCAGTCGACTCTGGGTCCACCTGGCCGTCCATAATGATGAAAAACATTCGATCCACATCTAGATTGTAATCGATCTGTCGTTGCAGCCGTTTGCGGTTGAAGAGGATGCGCCTGATTTGTGCTATGGATTCGGCATCCTTCAACGCCCCCAGCAATCGGGCGCCGGCCATTCGACAATCCCCGTTTTCATGCGACAGCAGAGCGCGATACTGATCCAGATATCGATCCGATATCCAACCCTGCTTGATCATTAAATCCGCCAGCAGCGGGCATGTCTCAAGGCGGGGCGTTAGCTTTTTCTCCATGTCCGCGCGTATGCCGGTAATCGGCATCTTGAGGATCAATTTTATCAATGGCGCATCATCGGCCTTGTCGCTGCTGAGGATGTGATCTACGAGCCTTCCCAGACTCTCCTGATGGTTTTTCTCTTTCAGGTGTTTCAAAAGGAGATACGTGGCATTGAAACAGGTCTGATCCTCATCGCCGTATTCATTATTCTTCTCTCTCCTGATCACCTGCTCCAGGCCCGGATATAAATCGACGTCCGTTTGTTCGTGAATCATGAGTAATCCTTCTACACCCAGCTCGACGATGTCAGGCTCGTCGCTTTCCGTCGCACGGCGGAAAATCGGCTCCAGAGAGGCATCTTTCAGTTCATTCAGACTTTTCAGAGCTTCTCTCCGACTGGAATAATCATCATCCTGCTGGGCTTCGGTTATCATCCTGGATTTTGCCAATGCCAACAACTCATCGCCAAGTTGTTGCAGTTGCGGCGATTTTGCTTTTTTAAGTAACTCTCCGTTCTGTTTTATTCGATAGCTTTGCGCTTGTTTTAAGAAATCATGAAATTCTGACATATGATTCAACAAAAAGCGTTCCAGCTTAATCGGAGGCCGCTTGAGATATTGCAGGTCTTTGAATAAAAAATCTCTTTCAGGCGGAAAACTCGAGAACCGCTGGTCGATCCGATCCAGATGCCTCATGTAGCCATAATTTTCCCAAGCCGGCAATTCGCTTAACACTTCTTTTCTGATGCTATCATATTGGGGCTGCATGATGCGGAACAGACTTTCGAGGGCATATCGGTCGCTCATGCCGAAAAGGGCTTTAGCGACGCAATCCACCTGCAAACCGAATTTATCTTCATCGAGCAGCCGCCAGAGAAATTGAAACATCTCTCGATTATTAATTTTTGTCGCAACTTTCACCATATCCGCCCCTAATTTATGTACATTGACCCTGCTCTCATCTGAATATATAAGGATTTCTTCCATTTGCCTTATGATCGCCTCTTTTTGCTCGCCTTGATAGTCACGCACCAGATGATCGACCAGCGCCTTGCACAATCCTTCCTGCACGACCCAGAGATAGTAATCGAACGGATAATCATCGATATCGATGCCGGCAATGTAATCGATCAACTCAGCGGTATCGAATTCCATATTGCGAAGATCATCGCCAATGGTCTCCCAGAATAATCCACCGGTATTCACCTCCTCAAACAGGGACAGGCTGACCGGGGCATATTGATTCTCCCATTTACGGATGAAGCGGCGGTGCTTTTTAAGCGCCTGAAGGCCCTGGATTTTAACCAGGCTGCGGAAGGCGGTATCGCGCACATGCGCTTTATCGGAGCGCAATTTTTCTTTTAACTGCGGCACTTTATCTTCAGCCGCCACGGCGATGGCGATGGGCGCTCGGGTAAAGACAAACCGTATTTTCCGCGGATCGCCTTTGGGATAGTTTTCCACCCAGTTCATCAATATTTCAAAAGCATTCCGTACAAGGGGCGTATAGAGAATTTTAGTCGCCACCACAAAGCCGGCTAAATCGCCGCGATAAAGCAACCTTTTGGTTTTTTGTGCGATATTCTTCACTCTGGCCACACCTGTAACCGCTGCCTTTTCCTCTTCATATCTCTCCGCCTCTTCGTTTTTGCCAACCTGACGTAACAGCTGCGCCATTTTATGATAATAACTCGCTGTCAACGGCGACAGCCAGTTGGCTTGCACCAACTGCGCGATGGCATCATCCAGTTTGTCCCGGACAACATATTCTTTTGCGTCTTTGGCACACAACCGCGCCATCTTGTCCAACCAGCCACGGAGGACCGAATATTTTCCCGCAATAAGTGCGTGTTCGGCCTGTTGTTTGTAATACTCAAATTTTGTTGGCATGATCATCCTCCCCAGAATAGGATATGCGATTCAAACGTGTTGCCCCGTGAGAATTTTTTCTAATATAAAAGAATTATATGAGGTTAGCAATATATTTGTCGAACATAACGTTGAAACGTTAGCACGTGTTAACTGTTTTCATAGATCAAAGCGACGACAGTTCAACACTGCCATTCCGGTTCAGCACGGCAAATGTGGCGCGATTGCTCAGGCCGCCCAGAGAACCGGGATTGATGAACGTTCGATGCCCGATTTTTCGATGAAATGCAATATGCGTGTGACCCAGCACGATGACGTCATGCATCAGATGATCGAATAGATCGAGGTAAATCTGCTCCCCGGCGTTTTCAGGAATAAAATCTACCAGACTGGTGGGGGTGGCATGGTAGAGACGGATATTGAAATCTGCAAATTGAATATCCATAAAAACCGGCAGATGGAGCAGATAAGCCTGACTCTCCGGTTCATATTTTCGCAGATGATGCCGGCGAATGTGCGCCTCGTGATTTCCCAGAATAGAAGGGATATTCTGCCGGGCCAAAAAACGAACCGTCGGAATATTCTCATGATCCGGCGCAAACATGTCGACATTATCCCCAAGGCTGATCCAGTGGGCGATTTCCGCTTTTAATTCCATAGCCCGTAATAAACGATCCAGCTTGCCGTGCAGGTCGGAAAAAAATGCAATAGCTTGTACATCTTGCGAAAATTGGAGCAAAACAATAAATCCCTTCAGAGGTTCCAGATTACATGTTACAGGTTTTCATTTTTTAGAGTATCGAATATGGAATAAATGATAGATAACACAACACAGGCAGTTGCAGGAAAAGATAGGTAAAAAATTCCTTGAATGCAACGGTTGATTATCAGGCTATTATCAGAGCACTGTCGACCGCCTCCGTTTTATATTAGAAAACGACACCTCGAATACCGTAAAGGATTACGCCGGCATGCGGATCCAACACAACTTTCTATATTTTATCCAACAAAGAAAATTAACGATTGACATTTAAAGGATATTTGCCTTAATTTATGGCCTTAACCATGCATGAGCACAGAAGCGCCTGTGACCCGGATTCGCGATTAACCGGAAAATGTATCTGACAAGGCGCCATCCAACGGCATCAACAGAGACATGGCTCTTGAGCAAACCTGAGGGGCCACCGGCGCAATCACCCGCAGCACTCGAAGCAGCTGCATATGAGAATCGAAATGGCATCTGAAAATGAGGGAAATGATAGTCTATGATGAAACGATTTAATCCGACGAGCAAGCCAATCATCTTTGTGGCCGGCGTGTTACTGGGCGCGCTGGTGACCCTGTTCGGCACACAACTACCCTGGGACGAGCTGTTTACCCGTACGGATACCGACGCTGCCAGCGTCGAACCTGCGATCGACCCGCTCAAGGATTTTGATTTGCCGCTGAACGATCGCGTCGAGTCCAGAATTCGCTATTACACCCGTCCGGGCGCCAAGGTGGATTTGCTTGCCAGCTACAGGCGGTCCGGGCAGTATCTGCCCATGATTAAAAATATCTTTGAGGAGTACAATTTGCCGCAGGCGCTCGTCTTTCTCCCCATTTTGGAAAGCGGTTTTTCACCGGATCGGACATCCAGGGCCGGCGCAGTCGGTTTGTGGCAGATCATGCCTTCGACGGCATCCGATTACGGCCTGAAGTATAATCGCTGGATCGATGAACGAAGAGACCCGGAAAAATCCACCATCGTTGCCGCTGAATTTTTGCGCTTTCTCTATGACCAGCTGGCCAACTGGGATCTGGCTCTGGCAGCTTATAACATGGGCTACTCCAATCTTAAACGCGCCATGCGTCGCGAAAGAACCGCCAATTATTGGGATTTGAAACGGATTCCGGCCGAGACCTACAACTTTGTGCCCAGTTTCTATGCCATTTTAAATCTGCTGGCCGATCCGGAAAAACATGGTTTGGATTTACCCGAACATGCCACATCGTTCGAGTACGAAACCATTGAACTGGAAGCCACCTTTACAATCGAGGAGATCGCCCGACTCGCCAATGTGTCGCCGCATGTCATCAAAGAATACAATCCAGCTTTGATCAGCACCATCGCGCCCAGCGGCCCGTACGCCGTCCGGGTACCGGTCGGCGTCAAGGATCAATTCCTCGAACAAGCCAGGACAAATCCACCGCAACAGGTCGAGGTCACCTATATGACCTACCGCATTAGAAGAGGCGATACGCTGTATAAAATAGCACAGAGATTCGGGACGACCGTCCGCGCGATTATGGCCGACAATAATATCCGCAGCGCCAGGCGGATGAAAGCCGGACAGCTGCTCAGGCTGGCCGTCGTTACCATTTCTGAAGAGACGTCTGTTGCAACCGGCGCAGGGGACAAATCCGGCAGCGCCACGGTACCTGATGAGGCAAATAGAATCAAGTTTGTCTACACCGTCGAGCGCGA